>JBDTFL010000052.1:0-3462 GCA_039937955.1 Polyangiaceae bacterium
AATGAAAAATACCGGTATGTTATTTCCGACCAGATCAAAATTGCCTTCTTGCGTATAAAACTTCACCGCGAAACCGCGCACGTCGCGCGGCAAATCCACTGACCCCGCGCCGCCCGCCACCGTCGAAAACCGCGCAAATAGTCGCGTTTTTACGCCAACTTCGGTGAGCACTTTTGCGGTCGTGTACTTTGCAAGTGATTTGGTGAGCTCGAAAAATCCGTGCGCTGCCGTTCCGCGCGCGTGAACGATGCGCTCGGGAATGCGCTCGTGATCGAAGTGCGTGATCTTCTCGCGAAGGATGAAATCCTCGAGCAGCGTCGGCCCGCGAGGATTTGTCCGCAGCGAATTTTGATTATCCGAAATCGGCGTTCCCTGATTGGTCGTGAGGGGGGGATGCGCGCCGCCCGCGACTTGATGGGTTTCGCCGCCCTTGCCTGCCGAGCCGGCCGACGATTTCTGGCGTGGAGATCCGACGTCGGGGGTCTTCTGTTTCGCGGGCTGCTTCGGGGAGCTTTTCATTTGTGCGCGCGTGCAGAGCAACGTTCGATCCACGAACGCGCCAGCGAAAGTCTCGGAACAAAACGCGGTGCCGCCCTCGCTGCGTGCACGCAAGAACGCCACGCAAGAGTGTTTCGTGCGCTCAAGCGCCTCAAACTACGGTGTGCGCGCAATCGCGATCCTTCGACCTTTGTCGCTGCAATCGATGGCGAGGCGCGGGCATGCGTGTTGCTGAATGGGTCTTCACGCATATGTCGTTCGAATTTACCGAAGGGACGATTATCGGCGGAAATTACCGCGTGATCGACGTTATTGGGCGCGGGGGTATGGGCATCGTTTTGCGGGCTCGCGACGAGCAGCTCGAGCGCGAGGTCGCCATCAAGTTGATCCGCCCCGATCTTCTGACGAGTGATTTGCGCGAGCGATTTTTGGCAGAGGCGCGAGCCATGGCGCGCGTGGTTCATCCGAACGTGCTTCCGATTTATTCGTTCGGTGAGCACGAGGACGCGCCGTACTTCGTGACGCAGATTGTTCGCGGGCAAACCGCGGAGCAATGGTTGCGCTCACGCGACCAGCGGCTCGCCCCCGACCTCGATACCGCATTCAAGATTTTGGACGGCACGTGTCGCGGTGTCGCTGCGATTCACGCGGCTGCCACCGTGCATCGCGATTTGAAGCCGAGCAACCTGCTCCTCGACGAAGATTTTTCGGTGTGCGTCGCCGATATGGGAGTTTCGGTTCTCGCCGAAGGCGTGATCGACAGTCGCCCGAACGAGATGGTCGGAACACCGCAATATATGGCTCCCGAATGCATTTTGCAGCGCGAGCCTTTGTCGCCCGACCTGGTTCATCGCGTGGACGTTTATGCGCTCGGATGTTTGGCTTACGAGCTCATCACCGGCGCGCCGCCTTTCAAAGCGGACAACCTCGTCGCATTTCTTCTCGCGCACACCGACGAGGAGCCGCCGCGCGCCAGCAGTCGTCGCGAAGGAATTTCTGCGGAGCTCGACGAAGTATTGCTGGCTGCGCTCGCGAAAGATCCGCATGACCGCACCCCGACCGCCGACGCATTTCGGCGCGCGCTCAATGCCGCACGCGAGAAGGCGGTGGCTCCCGTTCGCATTCTCGTTGCAGAAGACGATGAGGATTTTCGCGAATTATTGGGCAATTCGTTGCGTCGCGGATTTCCCGACGCCATCGTCGAATGCGTCGGCAACGGTCGCGCGGCGTTGGAAGCGGCGACCGAGAACACGCCTTCGGTCGCCATTCTAGATCTGCAAATGCCCGAGCTCGACGGCATTCAAGTAACCGAGATTCTCCACTCGCGCGGCGGCGCACACGTTCCGATCATCGTGCTGACGGGCTCGGGCGGACCACGTGAGTGGAAGCATCTCGCCTCGCTGGGTGCCGATGGATTTTTGGTGAAGCCCGTCAACGTCAAAGACGTCGTCACGCTCGTGATGCGCGTCCTCGACGATCGCCGCCGCGATACCCCGCTGATTCCGGAGCCGGTACAAGCCACGGCGTAGATGCGCTACTGAGAGTACGACAACTATGCTCGGTACTCTCAGCACCACTCGACTCGGAAAAGCTTACGGGGATCGCGCTCTCTTCGAGAACGTGTCGCTCGAGCTCAATGCGGGCTCTCGCTACGGATTGGTCGGCGCGAACGGCTCTGGAAAAACCACGTTTTTGAAGATCTTGGCCGGCGACGAGCTAGCTACTGACGGGAGCTTCTCGCTGCCTCACGGCGCGCGTATCGGCGTCCTTCGGCAAGATCATTTTTTGGACGACGACCAGATCATCCGCGACTTGGCGATGATGGGCGACGCGCCGGTTTGGAAGGCTTTGCAGGAGCGCTCGCGCATCATCGATCACGGCGAAGGCGACGCAACCCAGCTCGCCGATCTCGAGCACGAGATTTCGAACGCGGGCGGCTACACGCTCGAAGCGCGCGCGTCGGGAATTTTGGAGGGGCTCGGCATTCCGCTTTCGTCACATGCGCTGCCGCTCAAAACTTTGTCGGGCGGCTTCAAATTGCGCGTGCTGCTCGCGCAAGTTCTGGTCGGCGGTCCTGACGCGCTCTTGCTCGACGAGCCCACCAACCACCTCGACATTTTATCCATTCGCTGGCTCGAGAAATTCTTGGCGGGTTACCGCGGCGTCGCGCTCATCATCTCGCACGACCAACGTTTTCTCGAGAACGTCGCCACGCGCATTCTCGACGTCGACTACGGAACGATCACGCAATACACGGGAAATTACGACCGATTCGTGATCGAGAAAGTCGCCGTGCGCGAGCGCAAAGAGACCGAGATCGCGCGGCAAGAAAAAATCATCGCCGACAAAATGGCCTTCGTCGAACGCTTCGGAGCGAAAGCAACCAAAGCCAAGCAAGCGCAAAGCAGGCTCAAGCAAATCGAAAAGATCGAAGTCGAGGAGCTTGCGGCCAGCTCACGTCGCACGCCACTTTTCAGATTCACACCCGAGCGCCCAAGCGGCAAAGAGGTGCTCGACGTCTCCCACGTGTCGAAGGCGTACGGCGACAAAAAAGTTATCACCGACGTCTCGCTCACCGTTCGTCGTGGCGAGAAGGTCGCCATCATCGGACCGAACGGGCTCGGCAAATCCACGTTGCTCAAAATCATCGTGGACAACGTCGACGCAGACGAAGGAAGTGTTCGCTTCGGTCACGAGACGAAGGTCGGTTACTTCGCGCAAGATCACAGCGAGCTCTTGCCCGCTCCGACCGTTTCACCACTCAACTACATTTGGGACGCATGCCCAACCGAGCCCACCACGTATGTGCGCGGTCAGCTCGGCCGCGTTTTGTTTTCCGGTGACGACGTCGAAAAACCGATCGGCGCACTTTCCGGCGGTGAAGCGGCGAGGCTTATTTTCGGCCGAATCATCGTGCAAAAACCGAACGTGCTCATATTGGACGAACCGACCAACCATCTCGAC
>JBDTFL010000053.1:0-5024 GCA_039937955.1 Polyangiaceae bacterium
AAAACCGACGAGGCGAAGCAAAGAGCCAAAGACGCGGCCGCCAAGAACAAGAAGGACAAAAAGAAAAACCTGCGCATGCCGTTCCACGCAAGCGAGCAGGCGCGTTACGACTTCGACGTCGTCGAGACCGACCCACGTGATCCGTCACGCGTCCGAATCAGCTTCGTCCCGAAGACGAAAGCCGAAGACACGCTCGAAGGCTCGGCGTGGGTCGACACGAAAACCGGAACCGTGGTGTCCGCCGGCTTCAAATTGAGCCAGCCACCGTCGTTCGTGGATTACGTGCATATTACAGTCGAATTCGGCGCACCCACTGCATTGGGTCCAGCCGTCTCGCACGTGTCGATGACCGGAAAAGCCGGCTTCCTCATGTTCCGCAAAGAATTTCACGCCGACGCGAAGCTGACGAAGTACGCGATCACGCCCTAGTCGCTCCTCATGCCAACCTTCACGTGCGCACTAAAATGCATGGTCACGAGTATTGACGCATTATAATGCAACGTCGAAGCGAGACGTGATTCGTGGGCGTAGAATCCCCCCATGAATCACGAGCGCACCACCATCGATGCCGATGTCACTGCACGTTTCACGGCGGCGTATCTGCGCGTTGCGGGTGACGAGTGTGCGTTCATCGAGGTGCATACGTCGCACGCGCTGCCACGTTTGATCGCCGCGCTGGAAGCCAAAAACAAGCGTCCTGAAGCGGTTCGATGGATCGTCGTCACGCATGCGCACCTCGATCATGCGGCTGGAACGAGCGCGATTTTGGCGCTGTGTCCGAACGCGACGGTGCTTGCGCATCCACGAACGGCGCGCCACTTGGCGGAGCCCGCGAAATTGATCGCAGGTGCAACGGCGGTCTACGGCGAGGCACGCTTTGCGAAGCTCTACGGAAAAATTGATCCGATCCCCAAGGAACGCATTCGCGCATTGAACGACGGTGAGTCGTTCGACTTGGGAGACGCGACGCTGACCGTGCATCACACGGAGGGGCACGCGAATCACCACTTCGTCGTCGACGACCCGAAGACCGAGAGCGTCTACACCGGCGACTCGTTCGGTTTGGTTTATCCGGATCTTCAGAAGAACGGTCGCTTCGCGTTGCCGTCGACCAGCCCGACTGGCTTCGACGGCGCGCTCGCGAAGTCGAGCCTGGAAAAAATCATTTCGCTCGGAGAAAAATTCGTGTGCCTCACCCACTACGACGCTTATGAGGATGCGCGCGCGATCGCCACGCAGCTGAATCGATTTTTGGATCGCGCGATCGTGTGGGTCGACGACGCATCGAAGACCGACGAGCCAGTCGACGCACTGACCAAACGACTCGCCGGTGAATGGACGAACGCGATCAAACAAGAGGCGCCGCATTTCGGTGAAGCGGAGATGAAGCTGCTCGCGCTCGACATCGAGCTCAATGCGCAAGGCCTCGCGTTCGTAGCAAATGCGAAACGCAGCCAAAAACACGCGTAAACTGCAGTGTTTTGACACTCGGCCGCGCGCACGTCATTCTTGAGGTGCTCCAGCGCACCGGAGCCGCGCGGACTTTCGCTCACCTTGGGTGGCGCGCGTTACAAATGCCCTGATTTTCCCTCTCGTGCGAGAGGGGGCCCCACCCTAAGTCGATGACCAACGCGTTTTGGATTTTCGGCGTTGGGCAATCAGGCGGATCGGTGGGCGGGAAAGAGATCCCGACCATGCCCCTCAACAAGAAAAAGAAAAAGGAAGCGTTCGATGCCGCGACGGTGCCGATCGTGTGCACCGCGACCTACACGTTCGAGTCGAGCGCGGAGATCAAGGATCACTTCGAAGGTCGCATCGAACGTCAAGAGTATGGGCGCTACGGAAATCCGACGGTGCGCGCGGCCGAGGAAAAATTGGCGGCGCTCGACACCGCCGAGGATTGCGCGCTGTTCGGGAGCGGCATGGCGGCGATCACCACGACGCTCTTGGCGCTTCTGAAATCGGGTGATCACGTCATCCTCACGTCGGACGGTTATCGGCGCACGCGCGGCTTCATCACGGGAACGCTCGCACGCTTCGGAGTGGAAGCGACAGTCGTTCCAGCCGGCGACGCGATCGCCGCGCTGAACGCGGTGAAATCGACGACGCGCGTGATTTTCGTGGAGTCACCGACCAATCCGTATTTGCGCGTAATTGATGTCGAGCAGCTCGCGAAGGTGCGCGAAAAAAATCCCCGCGTAAAGCTGCTCGTGGATTCGACGTTTGCGACGCCGGTGAATCAGCGCCCGCTCGAGCAAGGCGCTGATTTGGTTTTGCATTCCTGTACGAAATATTTGGGAGGCCACAACGACTTGCTCGCAGGAAGCGTAGCGGGCTCGGCCGATCTGGTTTCGCTCGTGCGTGACTCCCGCGACGTGCTGGGCGCGGTGCTCGATCCACACGCCGCCTATCTCCTGATTCGCGGGCTGCAGACCCTCGCGCTCAGGGTCGAACGTCAAAACGCAACCGCGCTCGACATCGCGAAGTGGCTCGAAAACCAGCCAAACGTCAAATGCGTGTATTATCCAGGTATCGCATCACACCCCGATCATGATGTCGCCAAGCGATCGATGAGCGGCTTCGGCGGCGTCGTTACGTTCGTGCTGCGTGATGATTTCGATGCGACATCACGGTTCGTCGACGCATGCGAGCTCGCGCAAATCGCGCCGTCGCTCGGCGGCGTAGACACGCTGATCGAGCAGCCCGCGCTCATGTCCTATTACGGGCTCACCGCCGAGGAGCGCCTCGCGATCGGAATCGAAGACGGCCTTGTGCGTCTCTCGGTCGGCATCGAAGAGCCGTCGGAGATTCGCGGGGACCTCGAGCGCGCGCTCGCAACGCTGACGAAAAAATCGATCGGCTCAGGTGAGGTAACGAACCGTTCGCTGGATGTCGCACGTCCCGTGGCGTAAGTTTCTCCACGAGTGAATCAGCGCGCGCACGATCACGAGCACCGTTGGCTCGAAGACGGCGGAGAAGCCGGGGCGCTCGTGCGATCGATCGATTGGGCAAAGACGCCGCTCGGTCCGATCGCATCATGGCCGACGAGCTTGAAAACCACGGTCGGAACGATCCTGCATTCGCGGCATCCGATGTTTTTGTGGTGGGGCCCGGAGCTGATTCAATTCTACAACGACGCTTACACTCCGAGCTTCGGCAAAGGAAAACATCCCGTGGCCATGGGCCAGGCCGGCAAGGATTGTTGGCAAGAAATCTGGCCGATCATCTGGCCGCAAATCGACGACGTGATGAGCCGTGGCCGCGCGAGCTGGAACGAAGATCAGCTCGTGCCGATCTGGCGGAACGGACAAATCGAAGAGGTCTATTGGACCTACGGCTACTCACCGGTGTTCGATGAATCGGGATCGATAGCTGGAACGCTGGTCGTGTGCACCGAGACCACGGCACGCGTGCTCGGCGAAAAACGACGCAACGAGGCCGATCGCGCGAAGACCGCGCTCTATGAAGAGCGAAATAGTTTGTTGATGCAGGCCCCGGTCGCAACCGCCGTCTTTCGCGGTCCGACGCACGTCTTCGAGCTCGCCAATCCGCTTTACTGTCGAATGGTCGGTCGAGCAGAGCTCGTTGGTAAACCCTATCTCGAAGCGCTTCCGGAGTTGGCTGGGACCGCGCTGCCTGGCATTCTCGACAACGTCTATCGCACGGGACAGCCATTTTCCTCGGGTGAAATGCTGGTGCCGCTCAACCGGGGGAACGGCACGGCCGAGGAATGTTTTTTCACGTTCAACCTCGAAGCATTGCGTGACGCAAGCGGCGCCGTCTACGGAATGATGGCGGTCGCGCTCGAGATCACCGATCAGGTCAATGCACGACGCTCGATCGAGAAGGTGCAGCAAGAACGCGAAGGCCTCCTCGCCGAGGCGCAGCAAGCGAGTCGCGCCAAAGACGAATTTTTCGCGATGCTCGGACATGAGCTGCGCAATCCTCTCGCGCCCATCGTCATGGCGCTGCACTTGATGAAGCAGCACACGCCCAACCCCAGTCGAGAACAAGAGATCATCGAGCGCCAAGTCGGCCACTTGGTTCGTCTCGTGGACGATTTGCTCGACGTCTCGAAGATCGCGCGCGGCAAGGTCACGCTGCGCAAAGACGTCGTGGAGCTCAGCGTGGTCGTTGCGGCCGCGATCGAGATCGTCAGTGACCTCTTCGAAGAGCATCGCCATCAAATCTCGGTCGACGTTCCACAGAGTGATTTGAGCGTTTTCGGCGATCCGGTTCGCCTCGCTCAGGTCGTCGCAAATCTGTTGTCGAACGCCGCTCGCTACACGCAGCCTCAAGGTCAGATTTCGATCTCGGCAGCTCGCGAGGACAACGACGTAGTGCTCATCGTCAAAGACAACGGAGTCGGCATCGGCGCCGATCTCCTGCCTCGCGTCTTCGATCTTTTCGTTCAAGGCCGACGCAACACGGATCGAAAAGAGGGTGGCCTCGGATTGGGGCTCGCGCTCGTGAAGAGCTTGGCGCTCCTGCACGACGGCAAAGTTGTCGCGAGAAGCAACGGCGTCGGACGCGGAAGCGAATTCGAGCTTCGCCTTCCCTTTCGAGAAAAAAAGGCATTTCGCGCACCCTTGCCCGACCGCAAAGAGATCGAGAAACGCGGCTCGCCGAAGCGAATTTTGGTGGTCGACGACAACGTGGACTCAGCCGAGATGATGCGTCTGATTTTGGAATCGGTGGGTCATCAGGTCGAGGTCGCGAACGACGGTCCCGACGCACTGGCCGTCGTCGACGGCTTCTCTCCCGAGATCGCGTTGCTCGATATCGGCTTACCGGTCATGGACGGTTACGAGCTCGGAAAGCGCCTGCACGCGACGACGAACGGAGCGAGCTGCCGATTGATCGCGCTCACGGGTTACGGCCAAGCGCACGACCGCGAGCAGAGCAAAGCGTCGGGCTTCGAAGCCCACTTCGTGAAGCCAGTGGACATGAAGAGTCTGCTCGAGCTGATTACCTCAGACACCCGTTAGTTGCACTGGCCCACGAAGCACGAGCACGAATGGTAC
>JBDTFL010000054.1:0-4236 GCA_039937955.1 Polyangiaceae bacterium
GTACGCGAACTTCCAAGCCGACGCGCTCGGCGACGAGCTCGCCGCCCTCGACATTTCGATGAGTGAGTCGTTCTCACTCAAGCTCATGGCCAGAGCCTGCACCGCTCCAGGCACGCTCGCCGAAAAAATGTCGACGACCGGCGATCCGATTTTGTTCGACGACGTGACAACCGTTCCCGTCGAAGGAAAGCGCTACATCGCTGCAAAAGCGATCACTGAAGCGATCGCTCAACTATCAGCGCGCCTCGGAAATGACGCCACCGCGTGGAGCTGGGGACAGGTCCACACGCTGACGCTCAACTTCTTCTCGGCGTCGCTCGGACCGAGCATTCCGGCTTCCGGCGACAAGACGTACCCGAACGGGTTTCCGCGTCACGGTGCTCCAGGCACGGTGGACGTCGGCGGCAGCGGTGCTTCGACGACGAGCTTCTCGTACACGAGCGGCCCGGCCATTCGCTTCGTTTGCGAGCTCACCAAAACGGGACCAGTCGCGCGCAACGTTTTGCCAGGCGGCGCCATCTACGATTCAAAATCGCCACATTACGAAGACCAGATGGAGCTGTGGCGCAAAAATCAGACGTACAACTTGGCGTATCAGGACGCAGACGTCATCACGTCCGCGCTCGCCGAGCTCAAGAAGAACGGCGACGGTCGCATCAACTTCACACCCTAAGATCGAGTGTTCGCTCGACGCTGGTGTTCCACTACCACCATGCGGGTAGCTATTTGCACGCAGCGATTCTGAGCTCGAAAAACCGGGCTTCCGCGCGATTGCGTGAAAGTCGTAGCGCGTCCTCGAAGTGCGTGAGGGCGCGCTCTTTCTTTCCGAGCTGCAATTCGAAATCGCCGAGCGCTGCGGAAAAAAATGGGTACTGCTTCAGTCGGTCGACATTCTCGATCGCGGCGAGCTCTTCGAGTCCGCGCGCGGCACCGTCGCGTTGTGCGATCGCGATCGCGCGTTGAAGCGCGACGACGGGCGTCGGCCGGATTTTGAAGAGCGTCTCGTAGAGCTCGACGATGCGTCCCCAATGCGTGTCTTGGAACGCTGGTGCGGTTGCGTGCTCGGCGGTGATGGCGGCTTCGACGTGGTACTCCGATATCTCTTTCGTGTCGGACGCGAGATGCAAAAGACGCAAGCCGTCGGCGATGCGTTCGGTATCCCAAAGCGAGCGATCTTGATCACGAAGAAGATTGAGGTCGCCCGCTGCGTTGAGACGCGCCGGCATACGCGCCGCATGGAGACACATGAGCGACCCGAGCGCGAAGGTGTCGGGCGTCGCAGTCTTTTCGTGGCGTGTGAGTAGGTCACACAGTCTAAGTGCCTCTCTACATAGCTCGGACCTTACGGTCTCTTCCGGATGGCTGCCGTGATAGCCCTCGTTGAACAAGAGGTAGATGGCGCTGTGGATGGCGTCGAGCCGCACGCTGATGTCGGCCTCTCCACCGAAATCGAACAACGTCTTCGATTCAGCGAGATCGTGTTTCGCGCGTTGCAGGCGTTTCTCGATCGCGGCGTGCGAGCTCAAAAATGCATGCGCGATTTCCGAAACCCCAAAGCCCGACAAAATGTTCAAAATCAGCGCAATTTGCGCCTCTTCCGCGATCTTCGGATGACAGCACGTGAACATCATGCGCAGCACGTCGTCGCTGATCTCGTGCGCGCTGAACATCTCGGTGACGGTGGGCGAGAGTGTCCACTCACTGTCCAAGAGCCGCCCGAATTCGGGTGCGAACTTTCGCGCGGTGCGCTCGCGTCGGAGTACGTCGAGCGCGGCGTTCTTCGCGGTCATCATGAGCCACGCCGACGGATTCTCGGGAACGCCTCGTAGCTTCCAAACCTCTAGTGCGCGGCAGAGAGCGTCTTGAGTAACGTCCTCTGCCAGCGCGAGGTTGTGCACGCCGAAGATTCGAGTGAGCGCCGAGACGATGCGTCCGGCCTCACGACGAAATAAATGCTCTTCGACGGACGGTGGCAATCGGGTCTCACATAGCCATGATCGCGCGAACTTCGACGGCGCCATCGACCTCGAAGATCGGGCAGCCCGCAGTGAGCTCAGTCGCCTGCGCGAGATCCTTCGCGGTGATCAGCGAGTAGCCGCCGACCAAATCTTTCTCGGCATAGGGACCATCCGTGACGGTTTTCTTCGCGCCCTTGACGGTCTTTCCGACCGTAGAATCGAGCGGGTGTCCTGCATCTTTGAGATGCCCTTTTTCGCCGAGCTCTTTCATCCAGGTCATCCACTTTTGCATCGTTGCCTGCATTTCTGCCGGTGATCGAGTCATCAAGCTTCCGCCGCGATACAGAAAAAGAAATTCAGACATGGTCGTTCTCCTCGGTTCGAATCGATGAAGCATCCGTTGCTTCACCTCGTCAACGCGCGGGCAGCTTGGCGGCGGACAATTAAGTTTATTTTCTCGTCGAACGACTGCAAGCGTACCCTCCGCCTGGCCTTTGCCATGGAGATTTCATGCGAAAAAAGCGCGCAAAGAAGACCACCACTGGGGGCAAGAAGATCGTCTCCAAGGCCGCATACGTTCGATCGTTTCCGGTGGTCATGCCCGCCAAAGAGGTCGTTGCAAATGCAAAGTCACAAGGGGTTCAGTTGACCGACGCTTACGTCTACAACGTGCGCGCAACCTCGAGGGCCGGGCAGAAATCGTCCAATGACTCGGCGACGAAAGACAAACCCAAACGATTGACCCTTAAGACTAAGCGGCGTGCTGAGGACCGGCTTCTTGCGGTCGCCACCGAGCTCGGCCTCGCGCGCGCAATCGCGGTCCTTCAGGCCGAGCATGAGCGTAGTTAGTCGGCGTCTGACAATCGGCATCCTCAAATTCTGCGACCTCAGGCTTTCGCCCTTCGATCACGATGTCGATCGTCTCTGAGCCGCTTTCCGACCCTACCGTTTTCTCCTCGAAATAGCCGGCGTCAGCCTATCGCGGCGACGCAAATGAATGCTTCAATCTCGACCCATGAGAGTGATGCGAACCGCGAACGTGCGCACCGGAAACGGAAAGTTCGGCCAGGTCATTCAGATCGGACCACACCAATTCATCGGCGACGAGCCGGTCGAAGCGGAAGGCGACGACACCGGACCGAACCCGTTCGATTTTCTGCTCGCAGCTCTCGGCAGCTGCACCTCGATGACGATCAGTGCGTACGCGCGCTTCAAAAATGTTCCGCTCGACCGCGTCGAGGTCGAGCTCTCACAAGAAAACAAAGACAACGTGCACACGTTCTATCGCGTCATCCATCTCTACGGAGACCTCACGGATGCACAGCGCACGCGCATGCTGGAGATCGCCAACAAGTGTCCGGTGCATCGCACGCTGACGGGAAAAATTGCAGTCGAGAGTGTGCTCGCGCCACGCGCTTGACGTCCAAGCCGAGCTACGCGCAGGCGCGGAGCCGAGCTACGCGCAGGAGTCTAGAGGCCGCTCCTGGCCTTGCAAAAAAGGGCTTTCGTGATAAGGTGCCGCCGTTCCTCCAGATGTCGACGGCGCTATGGAGGCGTTATGCCCACGTTCGCCGTGAGATTGAGGAATGAATTCAATGTCTCGTGTCGAGACCGCGAACGCCGCGGAATCCCGTCTGGAAGCCCGCCAAGAAGATCGGCGAGCCATGTTGACGGATGGCGCGATCAGCGTCGGAGCACAGTGGGCAAGCGGGTGGCGTGAAGCCATGCGACGTGAAGGTCGTGCGATCGCTGGCGGTTGGCCGGGAACGTTGCCAGAGGCACGTGCACGCGTAGCTGCTTATTTCGGAGCCGAGCTTGCTCGACGCCGCATGCCGGTGATGACGACCGACGAGCTGCAGGTTGCAGTCGCCGCCACTTACGAAAAAGCGAGGCGCGATTGGCTCACGCACGAGTAACCGAAGACAAAGACGCGCTCAAAATCACGAACCAGTTTCGGAACAAACGCGGCATTGTCTATGACTTGAAGCACCAAGCGGATCGCCTCACGGTGTGCATTACGCAGCGTGAGAATCCGGATGACATCAATGAGTGGCGCGTCGACTTGAGCGCCGGCTCACAAGGTGAAGCCGTCATCACTGAATGGGGCGCGACGAAAGCAGATGCTCTCAAGGCGGCGGGCGTAACCTGGACATCTCAGGCCGACGCGCTCAGCTTGCCGACGTTCGATTGGGATGCGGTCGCGAAGGCGCTGACAACCGTTCGCGCGATCTGATTCGCGCACTCGAGTAAATCGCGCGACTGCGGGCTCACAAACGCA
>JBDTFL010000055.1:0-7187 GCA_039937955.1 Polyangiaceae bacterium
GGTTTTAGGCTTAGTTTCAAGCCATTCCGACGCGCTGCGCGATCTTCGCGGCGCCCGCTTCGAAATCTTTTTCGGGCGTGAGCAAGCTCAGAATCACGAACGCCTCGCTCTCGAAATCGAAGAACGCGCCCGGGTGAACGAGGACGCCGTCGTCCTCCAAAAACCCGAGCACCCATTCTTCTTCGGTCTTGGTTTGTGGAAGCCTCAGCGTGGCGTACCAACCGCCGTCGACCTTCAAACGCGTTGCCGGAGAATGTTTGCCGACCACACGATCGAGCGTCGCCAGATTTTTTTTCGTGCGCGCCGAGATCGCAGCTGCTGTTTTTTTTCCGGCGGTGAGCAAATGCGAAGCGCCATGTTGCACGGGCGTTCCTACCGACAAGAACGTGTCCGCAATCAGCTCCAACTTCGAGAGCGCATCGTCTACCTGCGCTTTCGGGCCTGACGTGGCGATCCATCCGAGCTTCATCTGCGGTAGCGCGGCGAGCTTGGACAAGCCGCCCAACGAAAACACGAGAGCGTCTTCCGCCAATCGCGCGGTGGTGGCTCGTGATCGATCTTCGGTCAGCGCGTACGTCGCGAAGACTTCGTCCGACAAGATCGGCAAACCGAACGTTGCCAGTGCCGACAGCTCGTCTCGCGACAGAAAAGATCCGGTCGGGTTGTTCGGGCTCACTGTCACGATCGCCCTTGTTTTTGGGGTGATCGCATGTTTCAGCGAATCGACGTCCACGTGCCACGCGCCGTCATAACGAAGCGAATAATTCCGGACCTGCACCGACTCGAGCGTGGCCAGATGCTCGAACAGCGGATAACTCGGCGCGGCGATCGCGACCTCGTCGCCCGGATCGCAAAACAATTTGAACAAGAACGAATACGCCTCGCTCGAGCTCGCGGTCAGCACGATGCGCGAAGGATCAATCGGATGAATCTCCGAAAGCGCCGCAGCAACCGCCTCACGCGCGGAAGGCAAACCGAACGGCAGCGGATCGTAAGTGAGCGCTTTCGGATCCGAGAGCGCGCGCAAAATCGAATCGCGATCGTACGGAAGATCGGCGGTCGTCGGATTCGAGATCGTGAGGTCCAAAAACGCGTGGCCTCTCGAACGCGCCGCGTTGATCGCGCGTGACAGGGAATTTTGCGTCAAATCGAAAGAAGATCTTCGGCTCGTCACACGCGTATTCTCGGGTTCACCATCGAAGGGAGTCGTCCATGACGTGGATCGCACTGGTCGGGCCGGAGATCGAAGAAAATCTGTCGCTTCGTTACATCGCGTCGTCGTTGGCTGAAAATGGTTACTCGAGCGAAATCATCCCGTTCAATCACGACGGGGATTTCGGCGCAGCGATCAGCGGGATCGTGGACGCAGACACGCCGCCGCTCGTGGTCGGCATCTCGCTCGCATTTCAGTGGAGGGCCCGCGATTTTTTGGCGTTTGCGATGGCGCTGCGCGATGCGGGTTATTCCGGGCACATCACGATGGGCGGGCACTTCGCGACGTTCGCGAGTGACGATATTTTGGCGGACTATCCGGAAATTGATTCGGTGGTTCGCCAAGAAGCGGAAGAGACGATGGTGAAGCTCGCCATCGCGATCGAAAGAAATCTCGATCTCGACGCCATCAGCGGTCTCGCATTTCGAAAAGACGGTGTCGTCGTTCGCACGGAGCATCCGGTGCTTCCGGATCTCGCGAAACTTCCCAGGCCTGATCGTCGCGGAGATCCGGCAGCGTGCTTCGGTCATGGAATCGCGCCGCTGGTGTCGAGCCGCGGCTGCTACGCGAACTGCACGTTCTGTTGCATCGCCGCGTGGCAAGAGCAGAGCTTGCCTGGCAAACGCTATCGATTGCGTGAGGTCGGTGACGTCGCAGACGAGATGATCGAGCTCCAAAAAAATCGCGGGATCGACATCTTCGTTTTTCACGATGACAACTTCTTCGTCCCCGGTCACAAGCGAAATCGCGAGCGTCTGAGCGCGCTCGCTGACGCACTCGAAGCGAGAAAAATAGGCCAATTCGCGACCGTCGTGAAAGCGCGACCCACCGACGTCGATCCCGAGGTGTTTCGCATTTTGAAAGAACGCCTCAACTGCATTCGCGTCTACATCGGCATCGAAACCGACGCCGATCAAGGATTGAAGACGCTGAAGCGGTGGTCGCACTCGCACCAAAATCACACCGCGATCGAGGTGGTGCGCAAGCTCGATCTCTACACCTGCTTCAACATGCTCGTGTTCGATCCCGACACCGAGGTCGAGGCGCTCGAGACCAACATCCAGTTCATGCGATTCGCGCCCGAGTACCCGTCGAACTTCGGACGCGTCGAGCTCTACGCCGGAACCCCGCTGCTCGCCCGCATGCAGCAAGAGGGGAGGGCGGTCGGCGATTACATGCAGTGGGATTACGATCTCGCGAACCCGAGCATCGAGAGAATTTTTCAATTGTCGATGGAGGCATTTCATCATCGGAATTTCGGAGGCGATGCGCTCGCGAACAGGTTGATGGGCACGCGCTTCGACGTCGAGGTGTGTCGGCACTTTCACAAAGACGTCTTCAGACCCGAGTGGCTCGACGAAGGGAAAAATCTGAATCGCTCGCTTTCGGTCGACACGGCCGATGGTCTGCAAGAAATCGTAGATCATGTGAAACGTCACCAAACCACGGAAAACGACCCGGATTTCGTGGCGGAGCTTTCGGCGCGATTGCGAAAAGCCGAAGACGACATCGGCGCGCGCGCGCGTGACTTGGCAACGCGCATTCATCATGTGATCGGAATCGGTCGCCCACTTACCGAGATCGGAGACAAGGTCGCGACGCCGCTCCAGCGCATGATGTTCCTCGCGGAGGCCGGCGAATGAGCGACGAGAAAAAAAAGCGGAAGCTCAATTTGATGCCGGAGGTTCTTCCGGATCCGCGTCTGGCAAAAAAAGATCGTGACGCCGCTCCGCGAGAACGAACGATCGCGCACATGAAACGGCTGCTCGCGCTCACTGCCGGTGCAACCGCGGTTGCTGCGTGCACGAAAGGATATGCGGTCGTCGATCCGCTGCCGCCGCCCGGCACCGCTACCATCGGTCCGCCGATCGGACCGCCTGACGCAGGCATCGACGCCGAGTCGCCGTTCGGTCCGTTCGTGTCGCCCGACGATGCTGCAAAGCTGGGCTCGATGGATGATGGTGGAGCGCAAGATGCTGGCGTCGACGCAGGAGCCAAAAAGAAAAGGCCGCCCATCGTTTCCACGGTACCCACGCGCGGTTATATGGTCGTCGATCCGCTGCCGCTGCCGACCTCGATGACCATCCCCAAAAATCGAAAACCATGACCGACAAAAATTATTGGCTCTTGAAGAGCGAGCCGAGCACGTACTCGTTCAGCCGACTTCAGTCGGAAAAAAAAGCGGTTTGGGACGGTGTACGCAATGGCGAGGCGCGCTCGAACCTCCGCAAAATGGGCGTCGGCGACATCTGCTTTTTCTACCACTCGAACGAAGGCAAAGCAGTGGTCGGGCTCGCGAAGGTGACGCGCGAGGCGTTCCAAGATCCCACGACGACCGACGATTGGAGCGCCGTCGAGATTTCGCCGATCGCGCCGATGGAAAACGAGGTGACGCTCGCGCAAATGAAAGCCGACCCAAAGCTCGCGCAAATGGCGGTCGTACGAAAATCACGGCTCTCGGTTTCACCCGTATTACCCGCCGAATTTACCCACGTGATGTCACTCGGAAAAACGAAATTGTGACCGAAGGGAATTCCGCCCTCGGCACGAAATAGCTCTGCTAGGATTGGAAAAAGCGGCTGAAAGGTCGCTTCTTTTTCGAAAGGGGAGCGCGCGTGCGTAAAAAAGCGAAGCTGTATTTGTTGGCGGGGTTCGCGAGCATGTCGCTCACGCTCGTGCATTGCGTGGGTGACGATCCGGCCGCCGTGAACGCCACCTCCGGAGACGATTCCGGAACCGACGCCAATCAGCAAACCGACACCTTCGTGCCCCCGAACGACGGCGGAAGTCCGACCGATGCGGGTCCCGACGCGAACATTTGCGCTGGGGCTCTCGGCGTGACGTGCGGCGCCGGCGTAGATCCATGTATTATACAAATTACTGGTGGCGGCCAGAATTTCTGTGCACGTGACAACAAGTGCAACGTTTACTGCTGGGGCGACAACCGCGACGGACAGCTCGCAGTACCGACGACAACGCTGTTCAGCGCCAAGCCGCTCGCCGTGAATTTCGGTGGCAGACTCGCGGCGGGCGTCGGCATCGCTGGACCCGCCGCAGTCACGGCTACGGGCTACACCGTTGCATGCGCGCGCGTCACGGCAAACCCTGAAGCTCCGACGTCCGTCGTGTGCTGGGGTGGTGATGAATACGGGCAAATTGCCGTCGCTCCCGACGCGAGCACGGTCATGCTCAATGATGCCGGCCGACACTACATCCCGACGCCCACCGACATTCCGGGCATCAGCGCGGCCACGCTTCTCGGCGTCGGCGAAACGCACGAATGCGCCATCACGTCCTCCAACGCGCTCGAATGTTGGGGCGACAATACCTATGGCGAGCTCGCGCGCGACACCGGTGGCGTCAATACGAATCCGGTTCCGGGACTAGCGACGTTCGCTGGTGGCGGAACGCCGATGCCCGATGCCGTGACGATCGGCTATCAGCACATGTGCACGACCAATGGTGCGCCCGGAGCAAACGACCGCGTGGCGTGCGTTGGCGAAGATTCCTTCGATCAGCTCGGTCGTGACGGCGGACCCAACAGCTCGACGCTCACCGCCGTTTTGCCGATAACGAACGCCAACTTCATCGCCGCGAGCAAAGCCTCGACCTGCGCGGTCAACAAATCGGGCGCCGTCGTTTGTTGGGGCGACAACTCGTCTGGTCAAACCGGCATCGGATCGGTTTCGCCGACGCTCGTTGGCTACGCGACTCCGGCGGTCGCTCCACTCGCAGGCGGCACTCCCGTCGTCGGGCTGACCGCCGGCACGTATCACTTTTGCGCAATCTTGAACGTGCCGGATCCGACCGACGGCGGCGTCGCTGAAAACGTCTATTGTTGGGGAGACAACACGCTGGGCGAAGCGGTTCCCGGCGCAGCGACTCCTGTGCTCATCGCCGCACCCGTTGCCGGACTGCCGGCGCGCGCCGCTCAAATCGCTGCCGGATCCCAGGCGACGTGTGCGCTCATGACCGACGGCACGGTCTATTGCTGGGGTCAGAATTATGTCGGCGAGCTCGGAACCGGCGACCCCGGAGACGGCGGAATTTCCGGTCCCGTGAAAGTGACCTTCTAAAGATCGGACCCGCGGTAGACTCGCCCAATGCCGCCTCTCTGGACGCCTGCGCGCAGCTCGGCTTTTTGGACTTGGGCGGTGGTTTGCGTTTGGGCGAGCTCCTTCGCCACCGGGTGCGGCGGTGGTGGGCTTACGCTCACGCCCATCAAATCTACGCAAAGCAAACCGAGCAATGTCGCCGTCTACTTCAAAGTGACCACTTCGGGCGGCGAGCCCATCGGCGGCCTCACCGCTGACAGCTTCAAGATTTACGAAGACGGTTCACTCGTCTCCGAGCTCGAGAGCAAACAGACGATCTTGAATCCCGAGGTCGCTGCGTCGCACTACACGCTCCTCCTCGTCGACATGAGCGGCAGCGTTTCGGGTGACCAAGATTCAGTGAACGCTTTGGTGGATGCGGCAAACGCATTCACCGATCGCGTCGAAAAGCAGCAAAAAGTAGCGGTCTACGCGTTCGATGGCTCACCGCAGCTGCATCCGATTTCTTCGTTTACGACCACCGGTGGAGCCAAAGCCGGTATCGCGGAATTGAAATCGTTCAAGCCGGGAGATCCGAGCACCAACTTGAACGGCGCAGTCGTCGCGGGTCTTGCCGAGCTCGATCGCGCGCTCTCACAAGCCGAGCACCCGATGCGTTTCGGCACGCTCGTCGTCTTCACCGACGGCACCGACCGCGCGAACCGCGTTCCGCGCGATGACATGCGCAAGGCCGTGAAAGACAGCTCGGATCAAATCTTCGGAATCGGCCTCGGCACCGAAATCCAAGAATCCGAGATCAAAGACATCGGCAAGAGCGGAACGGCCATGGCAAGCGACAAAACCAAGGTCGTCAGCGCGTTCGATGCCATCGGCCAAAAAATCGAGGCCGCTACCAAGAGCTATTATTTGCTGTCGTACTGCTCACCGTCGCGTGCCGGCAAACACGAGGTGCGCATCGAGGCCTTCGTGAAAGACGTCGGCGCTGCCACCACGTCGAGCGCGAGCGCAAACGGTGACGCGACCACCGGCGTGAGCAGCGAGGCGGGCGCTCAAAACAAGTCGGGGTCGGGCGGAACGAAATCCGTAAGCATGACCCGCGCGTTCAACGCCGCCGGCTTCGGTCCCGGATGCGATCCGAATACCCCACCGCATTTCGACGTGACCAAGGGTGATGCGCTTGCGCCGAAGCCGAGCTCGAAGCCGAAGGACGACGACGACAAAGACGAGCCGAAGAAAAAAGAGCACCACCACGCGACCGGCAATGGCGGCGCGTCGCTCCCTCCGCCGCCACCGCCCAGCCAAAAAACGCCGCCGCCTCCGCAAGATTTTACCCCGTAAATCGCGCTGATTCGCGGGTGATTCGCGATTTGGCGACCTTCAGACCGGTCGGGCCAAATGTCCCGGAAGACGATCACTACTTCTGCTAGGTCTAGGCGCTAGATGCTTCGCCTTCGTACCGTTCGCCAAAAGCTCACCGCCCTCGTGGGCTTTTCGCTCCTGGTCGTTGCCGTCGCGCTGTTCGTCTTGCGTTGGGTTCTGCACGAGCAGCTGACCCACGAGACGACGTCGCGCGTCCAATCGTCGGGCGACGCTTTCCGCGAGGAGCTCGACGAACAAATCGGCGACCTCGAGATCGTCGCGCACGTCCTCGGCACCAGCAACGGAGTAAAGGACGGCGTCCAGAAAAACGATCCGGCGAAGGTCACTCGCATCGCGAAGCGCTTTTTCGATGCGTATCCGAACATCATCGGCCTCGCGTCGCTGATTTCGATCGGCGCGGCGTGGCGCATGGCATCGGTCATGTCGAATGCGCTCTCACGCGTGAGCGATGCGCATCGCTTGCTCGCCGAGCATTCGCAATACCATCCGGTCACCGGCGTCACGACCGGCGACGAGCTCGAAGAATTGGCCACCGGCTT
>JBDTFL010000056.1:0-3816 GCA_039937955.1 Polyangiaceae bacterium
AGTACCCGAGCTACGAGGTCTTGCTCGACACGCCCGTGGTGTGCGGCGCCTTCGACAAAATCACGCGCGACATTTCCGGCACCCCCTTCCACTTCATTTTCTTGGAGCGCGCTACCGGCTTCACGAAAAAATCCGAAGAGCTGGTCGACGCATTGGTGCGTGTGTCCGTTGCCTGCGAAAAAATCTTCGGCAAGTTTCCATTCGACGACTACTCGTTCGTCATGAGCTCGGACCCACGGGCGCAGTGGGGGCTCGAGCACGCCAACTCCACGATGATCGGAATCGGCGAGGACGTCTTCGTCGACGCGGAAGCACGTTTGCAGTGCATTCGCGTTGCAGGACACGAGCTCGTCCACGCGTGGAACGTAAAGCGCCTCAAACCGAAGCCGATCCTCGATCTCGATTTGTCCAAGGGCAGCTTCACCGACGGACTTTGGGTCGCCGAAGGCTTCACGCGCTATTGGGAAATGCTGATTGCGGTGCGCGCACACGAAATGTCGCCTGCGCGTTTCTTCTCGAACGTCGTGAATTATTATCGGTACCTCTCGGTCCGGCCCGCGTACGCGCGCACCACCGTCGGCGACTCATCGGCCGCCACATTCTTGAATCATCATCGCTACCCCGGCGCGTGGAACAGCTCGATCGACTATTACGACGCCGGAATGCTCGTCGCCTTCGACATCGACGCAACCCTCAGACGCGCGAAAACCCCTTCTTCGCTCGATGAAACGTTCGTTGCATTCTACAACGAATTTCTGTCGCGCGGATTTTCGGGGGCAGACGCGCGTACATTCTTCGCGTCGCGTGAGCATTCGCTCGACCATCTCATCGCACGCGAGGTCGACGGCGCTGGAGCATTGAGCACGCTCGAGCAGCTCGAAGCGATCGGCTTCGAGGTCACACGCGTGAAGATCCCGCGCGCCGGGTTGGTGCTCGCGAAAAATGCCGGGCCGCTCATCACCGAAGTGCTCGAAGGATCGGCAGCAGCGATCGCCGGCCTCGCACCCGACGACGAGATCGTGAAGATCGAGGACGCCGCATTTCATTTGGCCGGTCTCAAATGGCTCATCAAAAACGAAACGCAATTTTCGATCACCGTGCGACGCGGCGGAAGATTTTTCACGTTCACCGTGGCGCCCACGCTCAGGCCGGACGTCACCGCGCTTTCGTGGAAGGGCTCGCCCGACGACCTCAATCGCCTGAAAAAATGGCTGGATCGTGATGATCTCGATTTTGCGACCGCCCGCGAGATACCGTTGACTTGGTATGACAACTTCCACGGAATCGACGCCGCAATCTGACCGCCGATGAAACCGCACCTCCTGGTTTTGGCGAGCTACTTCAAAGGCGAGCGCTTCCTCGAGCAAGCGCACGCGCGCGGCGCCGACGTCACGCTGCTAACCGTCGAAAAGCTGCTGAGCGCAAAATGGCCGCGTCACGCCGTCACCGAAGTTTGCGGTCGCAAAGCCGACGCATCGCTCGACGAAATCGTGCGCACCGTCAGCTATCTCGCGCGCACGCGTAAATTCGACCGCATCGTTCCACTCGACGACTTCGACGTGGAGGTCGCCGCGGCACTCCGTGAGCATTTTCGTTTCGAAGGCATGGGCGACAGCATTGCCCGCAATTTCCGCGACAAGCTCGCGATGCGCACGACCGCGCGCGCCGCAGGAATTCCGGTTCCGGACTTCACGGGCGTCTTCAATCATGACGACGTGCACAAGTTCACCGAGAAGCTGCCGCCGCCGTGGATGAACAAACCACGATCGAGCGCGGGCGCCATCGGCATCAAAAAAGTGCGGTCCGCAGACGAGCTGTGGCGGCTCATCGAAGAGCAAGCCGACGAGCAGAGCTATCGCGTGCTCGAAGAATTTCTACCGGGCAAGGTTTACCATGTGGACACACTCGTCTCGCGCGGTGAGGTCGTATTCGAAGCGGCGCACGAATGTGGCGCGCCTCCATTCGACGTTGCGCATGCCGGCGGAATTTTCACGACCGTCACCGTTCCGCACGGAAGCACCGAGCAAATCGAGCTCTTCCGATTGAATCGACGCGTGCTCAAAGTGCTTGGTTTGGCACGCGGCGCAGCTCACACAGAGTTCATTCGCGCCGACCGCGACGGTAAATTCTATTTCCTCGAATGCGGCGCACGCGTCGGCGGCGCACACATCGCCGACATGATCGAGGCATCGCGTGGCGTCAACCTCTGGGCAGAATGGGCCAACCTCGAGATCGATCGCGAGGCTGTCACCTACGAGCTTCCGGCATCACACAAGAACGAATACGGCGGCTTGATTGTCTCGCTCGCCAGGCAAGAGCATCCGGATCTCAGCACGTACACGGACCCAGAAATTTTCTATCGCGTACCTGAGAAAAATCACGCGGGCGTTGCCGTGGCGTCGTCGGACCACGGGCGCGTCGATTCGCTGATCAAGGAATACGAATCGCGCTTCCGAAATGATTTTCACATGGCCTTGCCGCCGAACGAGAAGCCCGAGCACTGAAGAGCGGAAGTCTGAAGTCTGAAGTCTGAAGTCTGAAATCCGAAGTCTGAAATCCGAAGTCTGAAATCCGACACCGAAACGACACAATTCTCGATGGAATCGCGATCGCGTGCGCTTTACAACCAAGTCTTCGACGACAAATTGTTCGCCGAGTACGAGCACTATTTGGCGACGCGCGCCGGTCCGTTCGGTTTTCGTCTCGCTGAGACGCCGCTCTTTCTTTCACGCGCGCTGCGCGATCGTTTGAAGAGTGATGCTCTCGCGATTTGCGCGGAGCTCTCGATTCCTGAAACGCTGGCGAAGATGAAGCAAGCGATCCCCGAGCGCTTCGACGCGCCGAACATGACCGCGCTTCCCGAATGCGTTCAGGTGGATTTTGCGCTGATCGAAAATGCGAACGGCGAGCTGGAAGGCAAGGTGGTCGAGCTCCAAGGCTTTCCGTCTCTCTACGCGTTGGAGGTCATGATGGCCGACGCGTGGCGCGAAACGCTCGCCTCGCGACCGAATCTCGATCGTGATTGGACGTGCCTGTTCGACCTCGATCGAAAGGCCGGCATCGAACGCATCGCGCGTTTGCTCACCGCCGGAGAGGATCCGGAGCACGTGGCGATGCTCGATTTGGATCCCGAAGCGCAAAAGACCTGGCCCGATTTTGCGGCAACGAAATTGTTTTTTGGCATCGAGCCAACCTCTGCGTTGCACGTGATC
The DNA here is from genome assembly GCA_039937955.1 of Polyangiaceae bacterium. Lineage (GTDB taxonomy): Bacteria > Myxococcota_A > Polyangia > Polyangiales > Polyangiaceae > JAICXU01. The sequence continues at coordinate 3,213 of JBDTFL010000056.1, forward strand.
AAGCGAGGAAATAAGCTATTTCGTGTGGATGCTAGCTCGGGCGGCAGAAAAGAAATTCCGATCAAGCGCATCTACAATCGTCTGGTCTTCGACGAGCTGGAGGTAAAAAAAATCACCCTCCCGTTTTCGTGGAAGGACGATCTGGACGTCACGTGGTGCGCGCACCCGAATTGGTATTGGACGTGGTCGAAATACTCACTGCCGTTTTTGAATCACCCGGCCGTGCCCAAGACGCGGTTTTTGTCGGAGGTGAAAACGCTGCCTGAAGACTTGTCGCGTTACGTCATGAAGCCGCTGTTCTCGTATGCGGGTGCCGGTGTCGTGGTCGATGTCACGCCCGACGCCGTCGCGCGCGTTCCGGAAGCGGATCGTCACAACTTCATTCTTCAGGAGAAGGTGGCGTACGCGAACGCGATCACGATGCCGAGCGGCGCGGGCGTGAAAGCCGAAGTGCGCATCATGCTGATGGCAGACGGCAATCATCACGTTCCGATTTTGCCGCTCGTTCGACTCTCACGCGGAAAAATGCTCGGCGTCGATTACAACCGCGGCCAAGACTGGGTCGGCGGCACCGTCGGCATTTGGGATTCGGAAGTCTGAAGTC
>JBDTFL010000057.1:0-10415 GCA_039937955.1 Polyangiaceae bacterium
CTGGTCATGATGACGACGGTGTTCGAAAAATCCGCGGTGCGACCGCGGCCGTCGGTCAGGCGACCATCATCCAAAACCTGCAGCAGCAAATTGAAGACGTCGGCGTGCGCCTTCTCGACCTCGTCGAAAAGCAAAACGCTGTACGGACGCCGCCGCACGGCTTCGGTCAAAAATCCGCCTTGGTCGCTGTCTGCGTAACCCGGAGGCGCGCCGACCAAACGTTGCGCCATGTGTTTTTCCATGAACTCGCTCATGTCGAGGCGAGTCATGGACTGCTCGTCGTCGAACAAAAATCCGGCGAGTGCTTTCGCGAGCTCGGTCTTGCCGACGCCGCTAGGTCCCAAAAATAAAAAGCTGCCGATCGGCTTTCCAGGATCGCGTAAGCCGACGCGACCACGACGCACCGCTCGTGCAACCGCACGCACCGCTTCGTCTTGGCCGACGACGCGTTTGCTCAAACGTTCTTCCATTTTGAGGAGCTTGTCGGATTCGGTCTCGAGCATTTTCGAAACGGGAATTCCCGTCCAGTCGCCCAAAACCAGCGCGACGTCTTCTTCGCCGACGACGTTCGAAGCGGGCTCGTGGCCTTCGCTTTTCACGGCGGCTTCGGCGGCGTCCAAGCGGCGCTTCGTGTCGGGCATCGATACGTGCTCGATCTCGCCGAGCTTCGCGAAGTTCTGCGTTTTACGCGCGTTTTCGAGGTCGCTTTGTAGTTTTGTGTACTCTGCACGTATCGCATTTTGTGCGGCCATGGCACCGCGACGCGACTCGAGCTTCTTCCGCATTTCGGCGACGTGCGGCGAGAGCTCCGCGATCTCTTTTTCGAGTCGCTCGCGCGTCTTCACGCTCATCGCGTCGGCGTCGTCGGCGAGCGAAGATCGCTGCGCTTCAATCGATGCGAGGCGACGAATCGCTTCGTCGACCTTTGCGGGAACACCGTCGAGCTCGACGCGTTTTCGTGCGGCCGCCTCGTCGAGCAAATCGATCGCGGTGTCGGGCAATGCGCGATCTTGCAGATAGCGTTTCGCCAAGTGCACCGATGCGACGACCGCCGGATCACCAATTTGAACTTTGTGGTGCGCCTCGTAGCGCGTGGCAATGCCGCGCAGAATCTCGATCGCCTGCTCGGGCTTCGGCGCTTCGATGTTGAGCGCGGTGAATCGCCGAACGAGCGCGGCATCTTTCTCGTTCATCTTGCGGAGGCCCTCCGGCGTGGTCGTTCCGAGCACGCGAACCTCACCACGCGCGAGCACCGATTTCAATGCGTCGCCGGCGCCGCTTGCTGCTCCGCCCTGGGAAATCAAAGCGTCAATCGCGTCGATGAACAAGATCGTGTCGCCGCCGCCAACACTTCTCAAAACCGATTTCAGCCGCTCGTCGATCTCGCTGCGCAACCGCGCACCCGACGAAAGCGCGCTGGCGTCGAGCTCGAGGAGCGCGCACTTCGTGAGATTTTCCGGAACATCTCCTGCCGCAAATCGCATCGCGAGCGCACCGACGATCGCGCTCTTTCCGACGCCGGGCTCACCCACCAAAAGCGGATGATTTTTTTGGCGTCGCTCCAAAATTTGAAGCACGCGCCGCACCTCGACGTCACGACCGATGACCGGGTCGTAGCCATTTTGCCGACCGCGCTCGACGAGATCACGCGTGAATTTGCCTGAATCCGCGTTGTCTGCGGGAGTTGCGTCGCGCGCGATTTGCAGCGCCGCCATGTGAGGACGAAAGCTTCCGGGCCCGAGTGCAAATGTCTGCAGCACCGATGCCGCGCCACCGCGAATCTCTTGCGAGAGCGCATTGAGCAACTGCTCGAGCCCAACCGCGGCTTGCCCTGCCTCTTTTTGCGCGCGGCTCATCAAGTCGAGCATCGCGGTCGACAAGTACGCCAGACCACCCCCGGTTTTCGCAATGCGGCCGAGCGCCGTTTCGGTTTCGGCAGTCACGTCCGCCGGGTCTGCTCCGGCTTTGCGAAACAGCTCGCCGACGCCTTTTTGCTCGAGCGCGCGCGCCAATAAATGAATCGGCTCGACCTGCGCATGGCGACGTTCATCAGCAAGAGATTGCGCCGCGGCAACCAGCGCTTTTGCGTCGTTGGTGTAGCGGTCGAGCGGCATCGTTTGCGGTGCGGGCATCGACCGAACGGTAACACCCGTGCGCTTCTAAAGGAGGCTGGTTATGCTGTTCTTCACCATGGCAGACGTCGTCGTTTACAGCACCAATTCCTGCGGATACTGCGTGCGCGCCAAAGCACTGCTCAGCAAGCTCGGCATCAAGTACGAAGAGGTCGACGTTTCGAGCGATTCGGACAAACGCGCTTGGCTCGTGCAGACCACCGGTCGCCGCACCGTTCCTCAGATTTTCATCAAGGGGCAGGCGATCGGCGGATTCGACGAGCTCGCTGCGCTGAATTCTGGCGGCGAGCTCATCGCGCTCACCGAGGGCTGAAACCGCTTTAAATCAAGCAGATCAAGGAAGCGATTGGCCGCGACAGTAATCGAGCGGCTCCGAAAAATCGCCGGGCACGGGCACATGACCTGCGCCTGTGATCTCGTGGTAGTCGAGCGGATTGCCGTTGTTCATGAGCAACGTCTTTGCGGCTTGAGCCGTCGACAAAAGCGAATCGGCGGTTCCGATCTGGATCGAGACCGGAATTTTTCGCGCGGCGTCCGTGACCTCGGTTGGGTTTCCGCCGCCGTACGGATCACCTGCTGCGAGCACGGCCGCACACGACAAGCTGGCTGAGGCGACCATGCCGTAGCGAAACGACATGAAGCCGCCCTGCGAATATCCGTAGACCGAAATATTTTTCGTATCGATTGATCCGGTCGCGACGAGCTGCGTACGAATCGCATCCAAAAGCGGCAAATCGATGTTGTTCGGTGGATCGTTGTACGGATCCCAATCCACGTTCGGAACGGTGTTCGCGCCGACTTGCACATTGCGCGTGATGCCTTGCGGCGCTGCCAAAACGAAATCCTCCGAATCGGATTTGCTTTGCAGCTGCGTGGTGCCGGTGACGAAATTCGAATTCGTGTCGCCGTCGCCGTGCAGCGCGATCACGAGCGGAAGCTCGTGTCCGGTGACGCCTGCCGGAACGTGAAGCAGCACGCTACGTGATTGGCTGGCCGCGGTAATGGTCAGCGTGGTCGTGCCCGGCGTGAGCGATCCACTTCCGAGTGGCGGTCCGCTGTCGTGTCCGGTCGTTGTGCCGCCGTCGGATTTCGTCGAGCCGTCAAGCGCGGTCGAGTCCGCGCCGCCATCTTGCGATTGCGCGGCGTCGTCGTCGCCACCTCCGCTCGGGTCGAGCGTGTCGGAGCTCGAGCTGCACGCGAGGATCGAAAATGCCGCGAAAACGGCCGAAACATAGATGTATTTTACACGTATTCGCACGGTCTCTCTCCTTAGCTTACGTTGGCGAGTCACGCCCGGGTCCGCGTCATCAGCAAAATAACGAACAGCCCTGCGCTCCGCGAATCACGGCTCGTCCGACGATACCTCACCCCAAGTGAGCCACGCGCGCACGCCCATTCCGATCGGCGACTCCATGCCTGGCGGCGGCGTGTCGTCGGGGCCGATCTCGTCGATGTCACTCAGCCAATTCACGATCGTGTTCGGCGCCACGGGCGTTGGTGGTGACCCGCCGAAGCCGAGCTCCGGCGTGCTCGAGTAGCTCACGTATTCGAGTCGCAATGTTTCGGGCGAGTCGTTGACGACGATGGTTCCGAAATATTTTTGCTTGTCGTCGTGCGTCCAGAGCCAGGTCGTTCGGCCGTCTCGAAACGTGTAGTGCACCGGAAACAGCATGCGGCCGCGTTTGACTTCGACGGGCGTTCCGAGCTTCGAAAATCGAACCGTGACGACGCGCGGGCACAGCGGATAACCCGATCGCCAAAGCACGAGCGAGATGAGAATTCCCGCTGAAAATAAGCCTTTTTGGAGTCTCGTCGTCTTCGTGAGCCACAGCCACCAGAGCCCGAGCCAGATGGCGAGACCCACCCAAACCGCGGGGAGCCAGTCGACGAATGCGCTCGGCAGAATCACGTATTCAACAAACGCGAATGAGCTCTTCGACCAACTTCGGAATGTCTTTTACGGCGACCGAGCACAAACCGATTCGCAGTGCGTCGTCTCCGATCGGCACTACGAACACGCCGCGCTCTCGAAGCTGCGCGGCTTTCGCGTCGGCGTCGGTGGTGAAGACGGTGACGAAGAATCCGCCTTCGTAGCGCGGGTATTTCAATTTATTTTTGGCGTGGGCGTTGAAGGCGTCGACGCGTGCGAAGAGGAGCTTCGTCAAAGCGGCGCGCTCGTCGTCACAGGCTCGCGCGAGCTTTTCGTCGGTGAGTAATTTCGTGATGGCCCACAAACCGCCGCGCGTGCAGTTCGACCACGTGCCGCGACACGAGTAGCTGAGAGCGGCGTGCGTGCGTTTTCGTTCGTCGGAATCTTTCACGCACGCGACCAGCGCACCGACGCGCAATCCATAATGCGTGAACGTCTTCGATGCGCTCCACGCAAAAAGAAGACAGGCGTCTTCGACGACCGGCGCGACCTCGCGGAGCATGGCTGCGCGATCCGCTCGGCCGTAAGCCGAATATGCAGCGTCGACCAAAAGCGTAACGGGGCTTGTTTTTCCGTGCTTTCGTACGACTGCGGCGACCTCGCGCCACTCCTGTGTGCGCATGGAGTAGCCGGTGGGATTGTGACATGGGTCGTTGATGAAGATGAGCGCGCGACCTTGCGCTTCGATCTGTTTGCCGAGCGCCGCGTCGAATGCGGCGATGTCGAGCGCGCCATTTTTGTCGAACATGGAGAACGTTTCGACTTTGCGATCCGCCTCGTCGGCCAACGTTTGATACGGACCCCAATAATAATTCGTGGTCAGCAGGGCTTGGCCCGCTTCCAAATAATTGGCGATGGCATGACGAAGCGCGCCGCTTCCACCGGGCGTTGCGACGCCGGTCGCGATCTCCGCGAGCTCGGGCGCGCTCGCAAACAGATCGTGCGTGACCGCTTTCACGAACTCCGGTGTGCCGGCGATGGGCGCATACGCCGCCCATTCGTCCCGCGGAACTTCTTGAAGAATTTTTGCGGCGGTCGGAAGCACGGCGAGCTTGCTCTCGTCGTCGAGTAGCGCGCCGACCGTCGCGTTGATGACGGCGTCCCCTTTTGCACGACGCTGCGTGGCCTCGCGGTTGAGCGCAAAAATCGGATCGTCGGCGGGGCGTGAGCCGTGGCTCGGAATCAAATGCTGCATTTGAATCGAACCATGCCGCTCGTGAAACAAGATGTAAACGGCGAACCTAGGAGCGGCGAGTCGGGCGAGATTCAGAGAACATTACATTTGAAGCTATTTCTCACTCGAGGAGTCGAACCCGTCCATGAACCGAATCGCTCGCTTGGCTTGTTTTTCCGCAGTTTCATGCGCTCTTTTTGCGTGCAGCACCGACTCCAGCTCGGGTCGGCCTACCAATCAAATCCAGCCGAACTTCAGCGTTACCGTCGACACCGCGAGCCCAGGCAGCACGTACATCGGCGCGATCCTCGGCGAGCCCGGCGACGGCGACTTCGACAACGTGCAGCTTTCCGGCGGCGACACCCTCATCGCCAAGACCGACAAGGACGCGAGCATCGCGCTTCCGTACGACAGCACCTTGCAGGCGTATTCGACGACGCTCGAAAAAGTGATCGATCGCAAGACGGTGACCTTCGTGCTCACGCGAGCGAACGGCGGGAGCGCCCCGAATTCGACGGTGACGTTGCCCGACGCGGTCGCCGTGACGTCACCTGCGGCGAACGCGAAGGTCTCGGCGGCTTCCGGAAACGTGCAAATTGCATGGTCCAACCCGCTGGCCACCGGCAAAATGCAGTACGTCGCGTACCCGTGCGGAAGCGCGGCAACGACGACCAACACCGAATCGTCCAGCGACACCGGCAGCTTTTCGTTTCCGGTTTCGTCGATCATCTCGGGCGCGCCAACGGCCGCAGGCCAATGCATCACGATTCAAATCAATCGCCAGGTGCCCGGCACGTTCGATCCGGCATTCGATCAGGGCGGCACATTCAGCGCCGATCGCTTCGACTACGTGAATTTCTTGCTGACGCCCTGAGGTGTGTTCGGCGGAATGAGGCCGATAAAGATGGACTGTCAGATTGTCAGGGGTGGTTCGGAGGAGGGTTCTCCACGTGCCACGTTGGCTCTTCGTGAATCGTCATTTACGCGGAGGGCCCGGTAAATCCCGCGTGGCATGCGCTATGCTGAATGCGTGGCAGTGACTCGTTTTTCAATGCGCAAAAAACAGCTTTTGGTGGCCCTCCTCGCAGGAGGCGGCGCCATGCTTTTTTCGGCGTCGGCTTTTGCGCAATCAACCGGACCATCGGCTGCGCTCACGACCGGCGCGGTCGTCCAACATTACAAGTCCGACGGTGTCACCTCGGCGCCGCACCCGAATGGTGGCGCGCAACCAAGCTGGATCAGCAACGCCGACTGTCAGCAGAACATCATCGTTCGCGTGCCCATCACGATGACGGGGTTGCCCACGTCCGACACGATGCAAGTGTGGGCGGGCGCGAACGGCGTCGACTGCACGCAGGCAGTCAATTTGAGTGGAACTACGCAAGCGTGCTGGCAGGTCTACAGCGGCGGCATTGCTCCGGTCACATCGACCACCGTCGACATTAAGGCGCAGGACATCATCGCGCCGCTCGAGCTCGCGATCGGGCAGAAGCCCGTGCAGTACACGCCTGGCACCGTCGCCGCGTGCAGCTCGATCACACAAAGCGGACCGATTCCGCTCACGATTTATTTTCTTTTCGCGAACGGCGCAGTTGGTTCGAGCGGCGCAGACGGTACCGCAGCGACCTACGCGCTTTCAGTCGCGTTGATTGGACCTGCAGCGCCGAGCGGCATCACGGTTCTTCCTGGCGACACATTTTTGAAAGTCGATTGGACGCCCACGACCGACTCCAATACCCAGGGTTTTCAGGTGTTTTGTGATCCTCCGCCGGGCAAAGAGCCGGCGATCAGCGACTCTGGTGTCAGCGGAGCGACCGTCACCGATTCGTCCACCGTCGAAGTCTGCAACGAAACCACGACGGACGGCGGCTTCGATGATGAGGGCGGTCCGTTGCCGGGCATCGTCGTCGACGGCGGCTGCCACTACGAAAATGTCTCGAGCACATCGACGGTCGGCGGTCAGTGCGTGAGCACCGAAATCGTCTCCGGCGGCGGAACCGTTTCGACGACCGGAAGCACCGACGACAGCGGCGTCGTCGACACCAGCGGCGGCGATGATGGCGGCTCGACCACCGTCGTCACCGGCGTCACGCCGCCCCCCGCAGACATCGGAAATTACGCGTGCGGAAAAAACGCGAACGTCGCGAGCCCGACCTCGACCGAGGTCGTCGCTTCGGGACTGAAGAACGACGTGAATTACGTCATCGGCGTCGCAGCCTACGACGTCGTCGGAAACATCGGCCCGATGGGCGTGGGCACGGGCAACGACAAGTGCGGATCCCCGGCAAAAGGCGCCGATTTCTTCAATCTCTACAATGAAGACGGCGGCGGCGCAGGCGGCGGATTTTGCTCGCTCGACAAAACACAGCCGGTCGGAACCAGCGCGTTTGCGCTCGTCGGAATTGCCTCGCTCATCTCGGTCGTCCGCCGAAAAAAGAATAAATCGAAGACCTCGAGGGGCGCCCGATCGTGACTTGTCTCGTGAGACGACGTCGTGTCGTCGCTTTTATTTCCTTCGGCATCATCGGGCTCGCAACGTTCGCTTTCGCGCGTGACGCACGTGCTGCCGACGAGTCGATGCTCTTTCAAAAACACGAGCGCACGTTCGAGTCACCGCAACATTTCGCGTTCGAGCTCCGGCTCGGGCCGTACAAGCCGAACATCGACGGCGATCCGAAATTAGGCGGAAAAGCGCCGTGGAACGAGGTCTTCGCCGATCCGTATCAAAGCGTCTTCGGTACTTCGCAGCGTGCGTTGGTTGCAGCGGAGCTCGATTATCAGTTCATCCATTTTCCGCACATCGGCTCGCTCGGCGCAGGGCTCAGTGCCGGTTACACATCGATGAGCGCACCCGCGCGTCGCGCCGACGACCACACGAAATACTTGGCTGGCGAAACCACGTCGCTCGACGTCTATCCATTTTATCTCGTCGCCGTTTTTCGTTTCGACGCGCTCAACAAAGATTTCGGCGTGCCGCTCGTTCCGTATGCAAAAGCCGGAATGGGAATGGCGCTCTGGCGTGCATCGACGGACATCGGAACGTCGAGCGCCGCGGGCGTTCAAGGTGAAGGACACACGTTCGGTTATCACCTCGCCGCCGGCGTCGGTCTCGATCTGAACGCGTTCGACCGAAGCGCCGCGCACTCGTTCGACGAAAGCATGGGCGTGAATCACACGTATGTTTACGTGGAATGGATGGACATGGCGCTCAACGGCATTGGTCAGACGAACGCGCTGCGCGTCGGATCGAGCACGTGGGTGGCGGGTCTCGCGCTCGAATTCTAAATTCGAATCACTGCGTTAAAATAGCGCTTTCACGTCAGTGACAGGTCGGCCCTGAGCCGTTGCATTTCCCCTTCGAGCTCGGGCTGCACGTGTCGCCGCTGGTGCTCGGCTCGCCGCACGTGTGGCATTCGCTGCTGACGCACACTTGGTCGGAGCCCGGGCAGTCGATCGTGAAAAAGAGAAACGGTCCGCAGTACGTGCGGTTGCCGGTGAGGCTCGCGCACGCCGCCGGATTTTCGACGCAGTGATGCTCGCCGCCGCCGCCTCCGCGAAAGCATTCCGTCTTGTCCGCGCACGTCGAGCATGAATCGACACAGATGTGATCGCGCTCGCACGCTTCGTGGAGGCCCGAGCAATATTGGCAGTTGGGCAAACAGTACGTGGAGCTTCCGGTCGTGCACGAATAGCTGCCGGCTGCGCAGCCGCCGTCGGCCACCGCGGCTTCGCTCAAATCGGCGTCGTCGAACTCGCTGCCGTCGGGCAACACATGCAGACCCGTATCGGGGCCGGAGTCGACGATGATCGTCGCGCCGTCAGCGCTGACTACGTTGCCGTCGGCGAGAAGGATTGCGCCGTCACCGAGGATCGTTGCGTCTGATCTGCCGGAATCTCCGCCGCTCTCCTCGATCACGGTGTCGTCGAGCCCGCACGCGCCGACGAGCGCCCCGAACGCGACGAACGAGACCGCACCAGCGACCACGATGCCGCGCGTCGATCTTCGTGACGGATTTTTCTTTTTCTGCTTCATGAGGTGACTCCTCCCGCGAGTGATTTTTCGGGTGCGGCAGCGGCAACTGCGGGCGTGGCGGCTTTCCCTTTCGGGCGCTTCCACATCATTCCGTCGAGCCAGAAATGATGGATGTTCACGAGCGCCATCACCAACGCGAGAGCCTTGTCGCCGTCGACACCGCCGACCGTCGTGATGGTCCACGCATATCCTTCGAAAATTCCGATGCCCATCAGCATCAACAAAACCAGCAAAAATACCGGGCGAACATCACCGAGCGAACGCGTGCGATGACACGTGACGCCGAGATATTGAACGCAATGAAAGAACGGAAGCGCGAACGGAAACCACAGCGCAATCTCTGGGCGACCCCAAAGGTTGTACTTTCCAACCAAAATATTCGGGATGACGAACCAGAAAAAATTCGTTCCGAGGAGCATCCACGCGATGGTCTCGAGGCCGTGGCCGGTTCGTTTTTTGAGACGCACGTGCGAGACGATCGCGGCGCTCATGCTCACCACGACGATGAACAACCCGAGCGGATACGCCCAATCTTGACGTTCGGTTTTTTGCAAAGCTGCCGCGCCCGTGGCGCCGAAGGATGCCGCCGACGCCGGGTCGATCAAGTTGAGCGACATCATCATGAAGACGGCGACGCCGACGAACGCAACTTGGAGAGGGAACTTTTCCGCGGGTAAAAGCGGCCTTTTGTTGCGCGCGCTGTACATCGCGGAGATGCCGAAATGCTGCGCGGAGTAGTGCCACGCCGACCACGTCAGATAAATGCGAGTGATGGGCGAAAGCGTGATGCTCATCCAATGCACCGACGCGAGGGTGATCGGAACCATCATGATGAGAGACGCGACGAGCCATTTGAAGATGCGCGGCTGCTTCGCGCGCTCGCGAATCGCAAGATGAAACGTGGCGGCGTAATGCGGCTGATTGACGAGCAAGCCCGCCTTCAAGAAGACGGTGATGAGAACCGCGCCGAGCCCGGCGAACACGAACGCGAGCGGGATCGCGACCGCAGCAAACACGAAATACGCGCCGCCGCCGATGAGCAGCATGTCGGTCTTCGCATTCCAAAGCCAACGCTCGGGCTTTTGTCCCGCCGTCGACGGCCACACCAACCCGTCTCCCATCCTCCTATGTTAGGACTCGGCAACC
>JBDTFL010000058.1:0-4237 GCA_039937955.1 Polyangiaceae bacterium
ATTTTTTTTGGAGCTGGTCGCGAAGACTGGACCATACGCGACGTAGTCAGGACGTGATTCGAGCGCGCGTGCGAGTTGATCGGGGTTGTGGGTAGAGAGCCCGATGCCGATCGTGCCGAGGTTGCGCGCTGCTTCGATCGGCATGTCGTCTTGACCGAGGTGCACCATGTCACAACGGCCAGCCATCGCGATGTCGACGCGATCGTTGTTCACGAGCGGTACGCCGGCCTTCCTGCAAACCGGAGCCAGCTGCTCGAGAAGTGCGAGCACGTCACGCACGGGCGCATTTTTCGCACGCACCTGAAGCGCGGCCGGTCGATGCTCGATCACGCGGAGCGCGAAGATAAATGGATCGCTCTTCGCCGCCGTCAGCACGTCGAGATCGAGGATCGCGTAGACACCGCGCACGTCACTCTCCTCTTTTCGATGTCGCGTCATCGTGAAAATCGAGCGACGCGACGCGCGATGCACTGTCGATGCGCGCTTCGGTTTCGTTCGCTCCACGGAGCGCAGGCGGCGGATCGATGGAGATGACAGCGCCGCGGCCGATCGCATCCCATGCTTTATTTTCAGGTGTTTCGTGACGATCGAGGCGCGTGACGCGAATCTTTCCGGTGCGATTTTGGACCGAAGGGGAACCCGCCCTCGGGGCGTCGTCGTGCTTCGTGGTGCCGCACAAATAAAATTCGGTTTTGCCTTTGGTCTCGATGCGATCCGAGACGACACGAAAACGAGCGGGGTGTGATTTGGAAAACGCCGCGAGCGACAGTGCGTCTTTGCGCAAAACCAAATAACTGAACGTGGATCCTTGCCAACGCAGACCGGCGCCACGCGCGATCGCTGCCAGCCACTCCGGCAAATCGATCGGCAAGTCTTCCGAGCACCAGTCGTCGTCGCGCGCAAGCATCGGGCAGGATTCGGCGTGGAGACACGGCGCAAAAATGGTCGCCAGATTTTCCTTCGCGATGACGTCGCGGATGCGATGCAGGTGCCGCGTGCGATCGCGGAGCGCGGGCTCCACCAAAATCAGCGAACCATTCGGCCCCGCAGCGTCGAGCCACGAACGAATCAAACGCACATGACGGACGACGCGCTCCTCCGGGTCGACGTCGCGATCGAGCTCACTCAGCAGCTGTCCGGCGATCACCAGATCGAAGGGCCCGCCGACCAGGGATGCGGAAAATGGCGAGATTTGCCGCATGGTTTCGATCTTCACCGAAACGCCGTTCACGTCTTTTCGTTGGTCGGCGATCTGCTCCGCCACCTTGAGTGCGTCCGCATCACCGTCGACCAGCACCGCTTCGATCGATCGCGTGCGCTCCGGATTGTCGGCGAGCGCATGCGCGATTCCCCATGTCATCGCGCCAACGCCCGCGCCGATATCCATGATGCGCAGCGGCTTCGTTGCGTCACCAATCGCGCCCGTTCGCACGAGCTCACGAGCCGCGCCCCACCCTTTTGCGATATCGCGGGGAAAGAAAAATTCCGAGCGCGCGGCGAGCGCGGCTTGGCGATCGAGATTCGCGACCGCGTCGTGGCCCTCGTGATTGTAGGCCGCCGAAACCCGGCTCACGTGCGCGGCAATTTTCGCGTGCTCGTGCGTTTTCGGCCAACGGCGCAGATCGGCCACCGCATCCAACGCGCTTCGCCACTGTTCGTCGATGAGGACGCGTCCACGATGAGCCATTCGTGCAAGCAATCTACTCGGAGACGCGAGCTTTCGAGTAAAAGAGAACGCGATGCATGTTCGAGCGCTGACTCCGCTTTTGCTTCTGCTGTGTGGCTGTCCCGGTCGTCCTCCGCCGGCGTCACCGATTCCAGATGCGAAGAGTGCCATCGATCGCATGCGCATGACCGCCGCCGGGTGCAACGGCGTGCAGGCCGCGGCGAAGATCGATCACTTCGGAAAAGACGGCAGAATTCGCGGTGATTTACTGCTGATCGCGACGATGCCCGCCAACATCCGCATGGACATCGTCAGCCCATTCGGCGTGTCGCTCGCCACGCTCACGAGCGACGGCACCGCGTTCGCGCTTTCGGATTTGCGAGACAAACGATTTTACGTAGGCCCCGCGACCGCCTGCAACATCGCGCGCCTCACGACGGTTCCGATTCCGCCGTACGTGCTCGTCGATCTCCTGCGCGGCCAAGCCCCGGTGCTCAAACAGCGCGCCGCTCCCGAGCTGTCGATGACGCTCGCGTGGAACAGCAGCGGTTATTACGTCGTCAAAGTCCTCGGTACCGTCGACGCCGAAGAAGAGATTCATCTCGCACCGAACGACGACGACTGGAATTTGCCATGGCAGAAACAACGCATGCGCGTGCTCGACGTTCTGGTGCGGCAGCGCGGCGTCGTCATCTATCACGCGGAGATGACCGATCATTCGAGCGCGCCGATGGCCAAGCCGCGCGTCGACGCCGATGGAATCGATCCGCCGATCATGCCGAGCGGCCCGATGTGCACCGCGGAGCTGCCGCGAAAAATTCACGTCGAGGTGCCGTCGCTCCAAGAGGACGTGCAGTTTCGTTACGACACGGTGACGTGGAATCCGCCGCTTCCGCAGGGCGTGTTCACGCAACAGGCGCAGCCGGGCATGCCGACGACGCCCGTGACGTGCAGCGATCGGTAGCTTATTTTACGGCAAATGATGATGAGCTACGCGCGGCCGCGCAGGGATATCGTTGATATATCAACGATCGGCATTTCGGGTTACTGACAGGAGGTCGGCACGCAACCGCACTGACCACCTTGGCAATCGCAGATCGCGCCGCCGCCGCCACATGGGTCGGTCCCGCTGTCGGCCACGGTACATCCGAACGTGCAGAAGTCTTGTGTGGAATCGCCCCCGAGTGTCGCGCAAATCGTCGCTTGCGAGTTCGCGAGACAGTCGCCTTCGGTCGCGCAATATTTTCCGACGCCAATCGAGTTTCCAGCGGCGCCGAGCGGAACGCATCCGCCAGAATCCCCGCCCGCGCCCGCGTCACCGGTCGTGTCGCCGCCGTCCGACTTCGTGCCTGAATCGGATCCCGTGCCGCCGCCGTCGGTCGTGCCCGTGCCGGTGCTGCTCGAGCTGCTGCAGGCAACTGCGCCGACGATCAACGCGGAGGCAGCGAAAGCGATTGCGACGATTTGTTTTTGCATGGTGATGCCATAAATCCGCGACGCGTGTGTGGCAAGCACCGAATCGACTCAGTCAATCGAGCCCCTTTGGCGGAGCCCAAACTGCGTCAAAGTGGCTTTTTTTACCGCGAATCAAGTTGCACCGTGACGGCACAATCGCTAGACCGTGCGCATGCGAACGAGACTCGGGTGGGGTGTGCTCGCGGCATCGCTCATGGTTGGGGCGGTCGGAGCGACGACTTCCGCGTTCGGCATCACGGGCTGCAGCACGTCGAGCAACACGCCGGCGTCGACGAATCCGAATTTCACCGTCGCGAATTATCCGAAGCCGGCAATCGCAAATGCCGTTTCGCAAGGCGACCCGCTTTGGGAAGGCCAATATTATTTGCTCTACGACACGTGGGGCGGCGAAGTCGGCGGCAGCGGATGGCCGGTGGATTTCGTGCTTGGTGTGTTGAAGGCCGAGCCGGACTTTTTCGGAAATCAGTTCGAGAAATTCGGCTTCATTCCCGATCCGAACGACGACCTGCCGATCGGGTTCAAACGCGGCTCGGTCGATCCCACGCTCGTCACCGAAACCTGCGCGCCGTGTCACACCGGAAAATTACCGGACGGATCGATCTGGTTCGGACAACCGAACCTGCAGATCGACGACGCGCGACTGAGCTTCGAGCTCAACAAACGTTGGGTCGCCAAGGGCAACGCTTCGCACATGTCTGCTGCCGCGGAAGACCGCGCGCTCGCCTACGGCCCAGGGCGCTGCCGCATGGAGTCGGACAGCTATCCGAATCCGGTGCAAGGCAACATGCCCGTTCACTACGATCTAGCGAAACGCACGCGCGTGAGCTCGGTGGGCGGTCCGCTCGACGCACGCACCGACATTTATTTCGCAGTCGGCGCGCTCATCGGTTTCCCGCTCGACGACTCGTTTCCGAGCGGGGAGCAGGTCGACGCGATGGTCGCTTTCATGACGTCGCATCATCCGCCGACGGCGCCCGCGCAAGACGCGAATCAAATTACTGCAGGAAAATCGGTGTTTCATACCGCGAGCTGCGACACCTGCCATCATCCCGACGACATCGGGCTCGACGGCGTCATCACGCTCGACACGACTGC
>JBDTFL010000059.1:0-3348 GCA_039937955.1 Polyangiaceae bacterium
GGCCTTGGGAAGGGACTTCATGGCGGCGAAAATTCTTTTCCGATCTACTGGTTTCGAGATGCAACACGCGCCGCGTGCGAGCACCTCTTGTCGGAGCCACGTGTTCGCGCTGCAAATGACCACGCGCGCGAAATCAATCAGACCCGCTTGGACAGCTTGGTCGACCATCTCGAGGCCGGAAATCCCCGGCAAGCCGATATCCGAAACGATCATGTCGTAAGCGTTCTGTTCACGTAAGTGACGAAGACCCTCCTCGCCATTCTCGGCAAGCGTAACGGCGTGATCACCCGTCGCGTCGATCATCCGCTGCATGAGGTCGCGCGCGTCGTCATCGTCTTCGACGATCAGGATGCGCATACGAATCCTCGATCCGCCGGGCAGCTTGTGAGGTTGTCGCTGCCCATGATGGTCAAGTAGTCGCAAGATCGTCACCCAAATCCTTAACCTCACAAACCTGCTGAATATGAGGCTAGCGGCGCCGCGGCCGCACGCGGTTCTGCCTCAATGTGCGAAAGGTGAGACGTATCGGCGCTCCTTGCGGCCGCCGCGGCGCGGGTGCATCTTCCTCGCATGCTTGGTCCCTTCATCGTCGCGAACCGCGCTGCCATCATCGAACGTGCACGCGCACGCGTCGCCGCCAGAACGTTTCCCAAACCTAGCGACGTCGAGCTGAAGAACGGCATTCCGATTTTTTTGAACCAACTCGGCGCTGCGCTGCTCTTGGCAAAGTCCAGCAAAGAAATCGACCACGAACAACTCAGCGCAAGTGCCGGTCGGCACGGCGAAGAGCTGCGCCGCATGGGCCTCACGGTGGCGCAGGTCGTCCGCGATTACGGAGACGTCTGTCAGGTGATCACGCAACTGGCGATGGAGCAGAACGCACGCATCGAACCGAACGAATTTCAAACGCTGAACCTCTGTCTCGACGACGCCGTCGCAAACGCAGTCACGGCCTACACGCACGACCACGATCTCGAAAGCGCAAATGCAGACACGGAACGCCTCGGCGTGCTTGCGCACGAGATGCGGAATTTGCTGAACACGGCGGTGTTGTCTTACGACATCATCAAAGACGGTCACGTCGCCGTGGGAGGCAGCACCAGCCTATTACTGGGCCGGAGCTTGTCGGGCTTGCGTGATCTTCTCGATCGTTCGCTCGCCGACGTGCGCCTCGACGCAGGGCTTAAGCATGTCGAACGCATCTCGGTGTCGGATTTCGTGCAAGAGATCGAGATCGGCGCGCTACTGCAAGCGCAGGCGCGCGGGCTGCGCCTCGATGTCCCTCCGTTGATCGCGCAGTGACCATCGAGGGCGATCGCCAGATCCTCGAGGCGGCGGTTTCGAATCTCCTGCAGAACGCGTTCAAGTTCACGCGCAAGAACGGCAGCGTAGCCCTCCGAGCGCTCGCAACGACGGACCGTGTTCTCTTCGAAATAGAAGATGAATGCGGCGGACTGCCTGGAGATCCGGAGGCTCTGTTCCGGCCTTTCGAACAACAGGGTGCAGACCGCAGCGGCGTAGGGTTAGGGCTTTCGATCTGTCGCAAGGCTGCCAAGGCGAATGCGGGTGAAATTCGAGCACGCGATCTTCCCGGCAAAGGATGTGTTTTTACGCTCGATTTACCGAGAAAAGCTACATTGGTTGCATGACCGATCGATCTCCGTGAGTCACCGCCACCCGTGTATTATGCATACAAAACCCGCGAGCCGCATTCGACATGCCGCCCGTTGGTTGAACCGAAATCGCTTCTGCCTCTGAGCAATTTTTTTTGTAGAGGTGATGCCGCTGGCGGCGTGGCACTTTTCTCGATACCAAAAGAAGGTGCGACGACGAATTTTCGGGTTCTCGGTTTTGGCAGCGACGACTTCTGCGCTTGTTTTTGCGTATGGCTGCGGTGGTGACGACACGACCGGCGGCGGAGACACCAGCGACGCGAGCCCGGGCAACGATGCGACGACATCGGATGCAAACGTCGCGGACACAAGCACACCGAAAGACGCAGCGACGACGACGGATGCGAGCGTCGACGCCGGATCGTCACACATCGCGTTCGTCACGGCGACATCGTTCAATGGCGATTTGATCGGAGCCGCAAACGCGGCAGATGCCGGAACCGTGTCGCTCGATGGCGGCGCATTCACCGATTACATTTCCGCGACGAACGCGCTCTGCACGGCCGACGCAAAACGCGCGGGTCGCACCGGAAAATTCGTCGCGCTCGTTCAGGCCGGCGCCGACGACATGTTCGCGCGCATCTCCGATAGCGACGGACCGTGGGCGCTTCCCGACGGCACACCGGTCGCCGAAACGGCTGCTCAATTCAAAGTCGGAGACATGCACGCGGGCATCGACGAAAACGCCGGCGGTACGCGCGTGACGTACAAGCAACCCGTTTGGAGTCTTGGCTACACCGGCAGTGATTGCACCGGTTGGACGTCCTCTGCGGCGTCGGTCATCCACGGCAACGCGGGCCAGGCCGGTATCGTCAGCCAGTACGCGTTCAACAACTTAGGAGATCTCTGCGTGACCGAAAGCCCGCTTTATTGCGTCGAGGTCGGCAGTGGCGGAGCTCCCAACAAATATCCGACCATCCCCGCCGGCGGAAAAATCGCATTCGTCGCGGCAGGACCTTACCCTGGAAATTTCGCTCTTTCCGACGCCGGCGTGCTCGACGCGGCAGCACCGCCTGGCGATCAAGTTCATGGCGTTGGCGACGCGATCTGCAACGAGCTCGCAGCCGGCGCAGGTCGCTCCGGAGATTTCCACGCGTGGGTTTCGTCTTCGACCACCGGCGCCGCCGCGTATTTCACGGGCCTGTCGATGAACGGACCCTGGTATCAGCTCGACGGACTCGAGGTCGCTGCGAGCTTGAGCGTGCTCACGACCACCGGTCCTTCGACGCAAATTTCACTCGACGCAACCGGACACTTTCCGACCCTTAGTTTTGTGAAGACGGGGACCGCGATGAACGGGACGTTGAATGTCAACTGCAACGACTTCGCATCGAAGGACTCGGCCGAATTCACCACGAGTGGGTTCAGCGCGTTCAAGCTCACCGGCTGGACCGACTCGAACACCTTTCCATGCAGCAGTCCGTCGGCCCTCTACTGCTTCGAAAAGTAGTACTCAATGGAGTGTCCGGCGAACAACCGAAAAATCCACTTCACGGAGTCACACTCGAACGCATCGTGACCGAGCTCGTCCAACATCTCGGATGGCCGCGCATGGCGAGTGAAGTTCGGATTCGCTGCTTCGAGCCGATCCGAGCGTGAAATCGAGCCCCATTTTTTTACGACGCACACCATGGGCGCGTGCGGAAGTCGAGTCGCTTTATCTTCTACATGCGGA
>JBDTFL010000060.1:0-3534 GCA_039937955.1 Polyangiaceae bacterium
CTCGGCTTTTCGATCTCTGTTAAGAGGCTAAGACTAGCGTCGTGGATTTCAGAGCCAAACATACGATTCCGGATTTGGGCGTCGGCATCGGCGCGCGCGCGAAACATTATTCGGAGCTGCTCGGTGAATCGAACGACGGCAAGGCCGACGCGCGTCTCGATTGGCTCGAGGTGATCAGCGAAAATTTCATGGTGGCGGGCGGCAAGCCGCTCGAAAACCTGGATCGTCTGCGTGCGAAATATCCGCTCGTGAACCATGGCGTTTCGATGGGCATCGGGTCGATGGGCGATCTCGACATGAAATATCTGGCGCGACTCAAAGCGGTCGTGCAGAAAATAAATCCGCCGTGGTGCTCGGATCATCTTTGTTGGACCGGCGCGAACGGCGTGGAAATTCACGACCTTCTTCCGCTGCCGCACACCCAAGAAGCAATCGCGCACGTGTCCGATCGCATTCGTCGCGTACAAGATTTTTTGGAGGTGCCGTTCGCGATCGAAAATGTGTCCAGCTATCTCGCCTACAAAGAGAGCGAGATGCCGGAGTGGGAGCTCGTCGCGCAGATCGCCGAAAAGGCGGACTGCGGAATTTTGTTCGACTGCAACAACATCTACGTCAGCGGAAAAAATCACGACTTCGATCCGAACGAGTACGTGGACGCGATGCCCAAAGGTCGCGTCGTACAAATGCATCTCGCCGGACACACCGACAAAGGCACGTACTTGCTCGACACGCACTCGGATCACGTCGCAGATCCGGTTTGGGAATTGTATCGCCGCGCAACAGCGCGCTTCGGTGCAGTGTCGACGCTCATTGAATGGGACGAAGAAATTCCGGACCTCGACGTCGTCGCGACCGAAGCCGTGAAGGCGCGCGCGATTCGCGAAGAGGTGCTGAAAGGCTTGAAAAATAGCGCGATCGCAACTGCGGGCGCCGAGGCCGAATAATGGGGCTCGCCGAAATTCAGGAGCAGTTCGCGAAGACCGTCCAAAAAAATGTCGCCGTCGTCGACGACCCGAAGTCGTTTCGCGTGGCGCAAACATTGGCCACCGGCAACGCGCGCATGACGCCGGTCGATCAGCTCGACGTGTACCGCGAGCAATTTTTTCTGCGACACATTGGAAGCCTTCGCGAAGACTTTCCGACACTCGAACGTTTACTCGGTGCCAAAAAATTCGAAGCGCTCTGCGTTGCGTATCTGAAGGCGATGCCGCCGGCGTCGTTCGCGCTCCGTGACGCATCGGATCGCATGGCCGATTTCGTAGCGAGCACTGCGCCCTATTCCGAGGATCGTCTGCTTGCTGATTGCGCCAAGGTCGAATGGGCGTTCATCGAAGCATTCGACGCCGCAGATGCACCACCGCTCGACCCGAGCACCATCGCATCGATCGACGAAGACGCCTGGGATCGCGCCAGGCTCGTGTTTCACCCGTCATTGCGATTTTTGGATCTGGGTCACGCCGCGCAGGTGTTTCGCAGCGCCGTTCGCAACGGCGAAACGCCAGCGCGCCCCGAAGCAAAACCGATTCACGTCGCCACATTTCGCAGCACGGGCTCGCTTCGTTGGGTCGAGGTCGAGCCAGCCGCGTTCGCGTTGCTCACTGCACTTTCAAACGGTGCAATGCTCGGCGTGGCCGGAGAAGAAGCCGCGAAGATCGACGCGGACGTCGGCGAAAAAATCGGCGGCTGGTTCCAGATGTGGAGCGCGAACGGCTGGATTTCCCGGGTAATCGTCGATTAAGAAAATCGACTGATCACTTCGACGGCGGCGGCGTGCTGCCGGTTACTTTGCCCTTCGGATGAAAATTGAACGGATAGTGCGCGCGCGTCTCGAAGCCTTTGGCGCTCTCCGCGAAATGGATTTTCTTGATGACGCCGACGACGCACGAGCCGATGCCCGCTGCGTGGATGCTGCTCTTGTCGTCGTTGACGGCGGCGTCGGTGACGGTGCCCTTCGGGTCGATGGTGAACTTGACGTCCAAATCACCTTCGACTCCCGGGTACATCTGCAAGTTGTCGTCGTAACATTTTCGCGCTTCGTCACGATGCGACATCACGATGGTGCGAATGTCCGTGACGCTGCGGCCCGGCTCTTGTTGATGCGGGCCCGGCGTCGGGGCGCTCGAGTCCGCTGTCTGCACGGTCGACGACGATGCAGTCGTCAATTTCGTTCCGCTCAAATCCGATCCTGATCCGAGCGTCGTCGTGGTCGTCGTCGTGGGGCCCGCGTCTTGATCGACCGGAGGCGACGTGGCCGACGAGCTCCCGGCTGGTGGCGTGGTCGCGGGCGGTGACGAGCCACCACATCCTGCTGCACACGCTGCGGAAACGGCAACCAACGCGAGGAGAGGCGTGATGAACAAGCGCATCACGCATTCATATCATGGCGCTACGTCGGTTTGCCGGGCGCGATCGCGTCGGGCAGCGTGAGAAGATCTACAGCCTATGACCTGGTCCCTGCGAGCGCTTACGCTTTGACACCCGCATCGGTATCCCGTTGCGCGGTCGTAAGGTGATGGCGACTTGGAGCTCGACCGGATCTGCGGATGCGCGCTCGAAGCGCGCGTGCGGCAAGAGCGTCGCCAAAACGAGAAGCGATTCCATCATCGCAAAATGATTTCCGATGCACACGCGCGCGCCGCCTCCGAACGGAAGGTACGCATTCTTCGGAACGCGATCTGCCGAGCCGTCAAGCCAACGCTCTGGACGAAACGCATGCGGATCTGGCCAATATTCCGGAGATCGGTGAAGCGCGTAGGGGCTCATGAGCACTGACGCACCTCTCGGGATTTTCCAATTGCCGAGTGTGACGTCGCGCGTAGCCTCGCGACCGATGATGTGCGCTGGCGGATAGAGGCGCATCGTTTCCTTTACGATCGCTTCGAGAAACGGAAGCTTCGGCACGTCTTCAGCGGTCGGCGATTTTCCGTTCAACGCTTTTTCGATCTCGGCATACGCGCGCGCGTCGACGTCGGGATGATCACCGAGCAACATCACCGCGAACGCGAGCGCATTCGCGGTTGTTTCGTGACCAGCGACGAACATCGTGACCGCTTCGTCGCGCAGCTGAAGGTCGGTCATGTGACCGCCCTCGTCGTCCTGAGCTTCGAGCATGCGCGAGAGCAGATCGTCGCCACGCTCCTCTTTCGCGCGCTTCTTTTTGATCACCTCGAACACCGCTTTGTCGATGGTCTTCGCGGTTTTCACGCTGCGCCGCCGCGCCGCAAATGGAAACCACTGCGGAAAAAGCTGCCGCCACGAATGCGCCACTTGCTCGAAATTTTGCATCAGCTCGTCGATCGCGTGACCGACCTCGTCGTGTCCCGACGCGAGTGATGAGCCGAACAAAGTCTCGGTCACGATCTCGAGCGTCACGCGGGTCATTGCCGCGTGCACGTCGCCAACTTCCCCCTCCTTCAACGTGCCGGCGTACGTCTGCGCGCATTTCACCATCGCGTTTGCGTAAGTGGCGATGTGTTTTTTCGTAAGCCTGGGAGCGATGAGCTTGCGCTGCTTGCGCCAAAAATTACCTTCGCT
>JBDTFL010000061.1:0-3488 GCA_039937955.1 Polyangiaceae bacterium
AACGCACGCGTCGTTGCTGCACCAATGCCGCGCGTGCCGCCGGTGACGAGCGCGACCTTGCCTTGTAAAGAAAGCTGCATCGACAGAGATAAGCCGAGCTACGCGCAGGCGTCTAGGACGCGTCGCATGTCGTAAAGAAACGACCATCTCACGAGCGCTCGTGCCCCGCTCTTAGACTCGCGCGCGGAGGTGCTCTCATGAACGTTCGTTTCTTCGTCGCTCTCACAGCATGCAGTGGTGCGTTGATCCTCGCGTGTGACAAATGACGGCCGGTGGAGACGGCATTTCGTGAGCTACGGCAGCTGACTAGAGGCGCGTGAACATCACTGGCACTTCACGCGCCCAAGCTTGGTCAACGTCTCCCATTGCTGCGTCGAGATCTTGTCGACCATCTCGTCCTTCATTTTCGGACCTATCGAAATGCGGTACGCGCGGCGATTCATCTTTGCGCCGGCATCACACGAGATCGATGCGGCGACGCATTCTGTGGCCTCACTCATGATGATGCGCGCCCGACCGTTCGCCTGCATGTCGTCCGGCGTCTTCTGAAGCTGTGCGAACTTCGATTCGACCTTGTCGGCGATCGCCGAACAACGTTTTC
Source organism: Polyangiaceae bacterium (assembly GCA_039937955.1). Lineage (GTDB taxonomy): Bacteria > Myxococcota_A > Polyangia > Polyangiales > Polyangiaceae > JAICXU01. The sequence continues at coordinate 602 of JBDTFL010000061.1, forward strand.
CATCGTTCGCTTTCTTCGCCGCTTCCATTTCGTGACCCGCGCGCAAAATATATTCGGCGGGAGTCGAAGCCGTCGCTGCCGGACATTCGCGATTCGCGACGGCGTTGACCTCTTCGGTGATCTGGTCGTCGGTCTTGTTGCGATTCGGATCCTGCTTCGCGATGTCCTGTTTCAGCTCGGTCTTTCCGAGATCGCAATGACCCGCTTTCATCTGGCAGCTCGCGTGCGTGCGACCATTGAACGTCGCCAGTTGCGGATTCAAATTGAACGCTTTGTCCAAAAGATCGACGCAGCCTTGGCCGTCACCTTGTTCATCACGCTTGCGCGCTTCTTCGGCCATCTTGTTGCCTTGTCCCATCGGCGTGTTGTCGAAGAAATGCGGATCCGCCTGGATTTGACCGGTCGTCATCGCTTGACCACCGACCATGATCGTTTGTCCGCCCGCACCCTTCGACGGATTGTCGCCGTCGGTGATCGCCCGTAAAACAAGGCGGATCGGCACGCGACACGATCGCTGATCGTTCGTGGAGCAGCTCTCCATCGAGCCGCCATTCGCGAGGCTGGACTCTTGGTGCCCTGCGCTTCCGCCCGCGCCGATGTTGCCGAAACCCGCGTGCGCTTCTTCGGCGTTGTGCGCGCCGCTGTTCAATTCGAACGCGCCCAAGTTGTATCCCCACACGAAGTGAGTGGCGCCGGCACAACCCGGAATCTTCGCGAGGTCGGTGCTGTAGAGCGCGTCGCGGCTCGACGTGGCAACGCCGCTAACGAAATATTTGAGATGCAGATTTTCACCGGCGCTGACTTTGCCGGACAGTGACGCCGCGCCGAGCGGAAGCTTTGCGTAGAGCTCGCCTTCGTTGCCGATATCGAAACCTTGCACCGTGCCGCTCGTGAACTCCGGTTGACCGTACGCGCCGAAGTGTCCAGCAGCGGCGGCGTCGGAACAGCGATCCAAAACTTGAATGTCGCAGCCTTCGTATCTCACGACCACGGTGTCGCGATGCGCGAGCGCTTCGAAGCTCGCGAGATCGGTCGCGTCCCATTCGATGACGAACGGACGATCGTGACCCTTCGCTGCTTCTTCGCATTTTTGCGCGATGGCGGTCTTCGAGAGCATGCCACTGCGACCTTGCATCGTCGGCGGCGTGCCGGCACCGCAGGCCGTAGCAAGAGGGGCAAACGCAAACACGCACAACATCACTCGGCTCGATCGGGTCATCATTTTCTCCGGAACGCTGCCTTCTTACGTGAAGCTCAGCATTCTGCTTCCCTCGAACCTTCGAGAGCGCATGAAATGCCGTAAAACTAAGGCAATAGTGAGCAGATTTGGTCGCGTGTGGATTACGCGGGTCCGAGGACTTGGCGCGCGATGACGATTCGCTGCACCTCGCTCGTTCCTTCGTAGATGGTAGTGACGCGTGCGTCTCGCAGATGGCGCTCGGCGGCGAACTCGCGAATGTAGCCGTAGCCGCCGTGGATTTGAACGCCATGATTGACGACGCGGTTCGCCATTTCACTCGAGAACAATTTCGACATCGAGGCCTCGCGCGAAAACGGCGCGCCTTTTTCTTTGAGCAAGGCCGCACGCATCGAGAGCAGATGTGCGGCGTCGATCTCGCGCTTCATGTCGGCGAGCTTCCATTGGATGGCTTGGAAGTCGCCGATGGGCTTTCCGAACGCCATGCGGTCCTTTGCATACTGCACGCTTTCGTCGAGCGCCGCGCGCGCGATTCCGATCGCTTGTGAGCTGATGCCGATGCGACCGCCGTCGAGCGCCATCATCGCGATCTTGAAGCCGCCATTGAGCTCGCCGAGCAATGCGCCCTTCGGCACGCGGCAATTTTCGAAGTGGAGCGCCGACGTGTTCGACCCGCGAAGACCCATCTTGTCCTCGCCTTTTCCGACCTTCAAACCAGGCGTGCCGGCTTCGACGAGAAAACAGGAAATTCCGCGCGTACCTTTGTGAGTCGCTGGATCGCCAGTGCGCGCCCAAACCACGAACACGCCGGCGTACGCGGCGCTCGTGATCCACATTTTTTCGCCGTCGATCACGTAACCGTCACCGTCTTCGCGTGCGGTGGTGCGCATGCCGCCCGGATCGCTTCCCGCGCCGGTCTCCGAAAGTGCGAATGCTCCGGCCGTCCACTCGGCCGACGCGAGCTTCGGGCAGCAGTGATTTTTTTGTTCGTCGGTTCCGAATTTGGAGATGACCTCGCCGACCATGTTGGTCACGGCCATGGTCACCGCGGTGGATGCGCATGCACGTGACACCTCTTGCATCGCGAGCGCGTAGGAAACGACGCCGGCTTCTGCGCCGCCGAGATCGGATGGAACATTTACCGCGAGCAAGCCGAGCTCACCGAGGCCCTTGATGATTTCGACCGAGATTTTGGCGGTTTTGTCGATCTCCGCGGCCTTCGGCAGAATCGCGCGTGTCGCAAAATCACGCGCCGTTTTTTGAACGAGGGCCTGCGTTTCGTTCGGCGAGAAATTCACCCGCGGACTCTAACCTTTAATTGCTGCCATCCGAATCGGAATCCGAGCTGTCGTCGGAAGCTACCGCGCACGGTCCGAGCGCCGTGCTCTTGTCGACCTCGGTCACGGTGATGTTCAAGTGATCGCTCCACCCGGCCGAGCTCGTGCCGAACAAATATTTCGAAATGAGCGGCGACGCGTCGATGATCGGTTTGCCGGCTGCGGCTTCCACGCAAACGTCCGGACCGTAATCGTCGGTCTGCGCGACGACGCACTTGCCGTTCGCTTCGATTTGGATGTGCGAGCCGCACCCGTAACGCTGTCGTGATGCGGCGTAATACCAACTGCCGTCTTTCGTGTAATCGCCGCAGCTCATGATGCCGCTTTCGCTAGGACCGCCGAAGCTGGTGAG
>JBDTFL010000062.1:0-3919 GCA_039937955.1 Polyangiaceae bacterium
TGATGCAAAGAGGCGCACTCCGATGGCTTCCGACAGGGCCGTCGATTCAACGCGGACCAGCGATGAAACGCGGAGACAATTTCTCGCTGAACCCGATGGACCAATTTGCGGCGAGCTCGGACTCCGATTCGCCGCAATTCATTTTCGCGGCCAACACCGTTCCGGCATCGAGTCCTGCGCTTCCGGACATGGTCGATCATCGTTTGAACGGAACGGAAGGACCGATCAAAGATCAAGGAGACGTGGGTGCATGCACGGCTTTCGGTCTCTCTTCCGTGATGGATAATTCGCTGCGTCGTGCGGGTTTGAACATCACGACATCGCCCGAGCACGTGTGGTCGCACTACGCGACGCCCACGATGGAAGACGCAGCGTCGGGCAACTTGAACAAAGGCGTCACGACGTTCGACGCATTTCCGTACAGCGGAAAAGAGGCCTGCGAGATCGACACGGACACGACCGATGACTGCGGCGAAACATACGGCGTGCTGCCGAACACCGCGCGCGCCGACGCACCGCTCGAGCAGAAAATCACGGCGGCGAATTCCGCTGGCGGACATCGCATCACGTCATTTCAAGAGCTCAATATTTCTCCGCCGAACATCGACGAAGTTGTCTCCACGCTCGCGAGCGGCGCCGACATCTGGGCGGGCTTCAACATCGACTCCAGCGTTTGGGTCAATCGTCGCATGGCGAATTTCGTGATTCCCGACTGGAGCAGCCCGGACGGCGGACACGCGATCGACATCGCTGGTTATCGAAAAGTGAACGGCGGCTACCAATTCCTCATTCACAACAGCTGGGGATCTTCATGGGGCGACCAGGGCTACGCGTGGATCAGTCAAGCGATGGTCAGCAAATGGATGCATCTTGCATATAAAGTCACGACCGACACGGATCCGGGCGCGCCAGGCTCCGCGGTACCGGCGCAAACCGACGAAGACTGTCCCGGCGATCAACTTTTAGATTCGGTGACGAACAAGTGCACGCCGATTTGCACGGATGACACGCGCCCGGCAAACGGCATGTGCCCGAACGGTCCGCCGCCTGCGCCGCAATCGTTGCAGCTGCCCGCGATCCCCGGATTCAACGGAATTCCAGGCATTCCGGCGATCCCCGGATTCTCCATTCCGGGTTTCACGCCCACGCCAGCACCTGCAGCATCGGGTCAACAATCAGCGCCGCAACAACCGGCGCAGCCTTTCACGATTCCGAGCGCGTGGCCGTGGCCGGTTCCGAGCACGCTCCCGAATTTCCTGCCGCCTCCTGCGAAGTAGCTAGGACGTCCGGCGCGTTGCTCGGCTTTTCAGCTGCTTGAAGCGCCCGCCGCACCGAAGAGTACCGCTGCGATTCCCATCAATGCGCCGGTGACCACCATTCCGTTTTCGGCATTGGTGGCGTCGGCGATTGCAATGAGCTCGCGGGTTTCTCCGCGCCAACATGCATCGCAGACCAGGCCGTGATCGGTGACGTTCGCGCGGTTCGCGAGGATCGGCCGAAAGCAGCGCTGACACATGATCGTCTCCGCTGACGCAGCGGCCTCGATGGGCTCGTGGCGAAGAATTTTTACGAGCGTCTCGAGCTCGCTTGCGTCGAACCACGTGCCGTGATCGGCGCACGTGTCGAGATAGATTCCGCACACGCGCGAGTGATCGAGAATGGCTGGGCATTCTGCGCAGGTCGGCTCCTTGTCCGTGCCGTGTGCTCCGGTTGCACCCGCGGCGCATCGTCGCGCGAGATCGGCGAATATGCGTTCGGGGTTCGACAAAACTTTGCGCGCGCTCGCATTGTCGACCCAAATGCCGCCGCACCCGCCGCATCCGGAAAGTGAAACGCCGTGAGCGACGACGGTGACGAGTCGTTTTTTGCAGTGCGGACAACGTCGTATGGCGATCCCGTCGGTGGTTTCGGTGACGATGTTCGTGATGATTTGGACGGGGACCGCGACCATCACCTCTTTGGGAGATGGCGCGTTCATCGCATCACAAAACGGGCATTTTATCGGGTGATCAGCGATCGTGATCGGTCCGCCGCAGTTCGAGCAGTGCGCCATGAAAATGAAAATACTCGATCAGGCGGCGGCGAAGATCTTCTTCTGCTGCTGAAGGCGGGTCGTTATCGTCCGGAAGGTACTGATGAAGCTCGCGAAACGATCAGCGACCAAGCGCGTGATGATCTCGTTCGTGAAGAAGATCGCGACGGCCAGCTTGCCGTCGTAGTAGCTACCGCCCATTCCGAAGACGGTGTGCACGTCGTATTTCGAGACGAACGCGCGCGAAGGAATGACGAAACGGTCGCGCGCGTCTTTGGCGGTTGCGGCGTCGGCGACGTAAAATTTTCCGCTCTCCGAACCGAGCATTTTGGAGGTGGTTGCCGCAAAGCCGTCATCGAGCGGCGCGAGGTCGAGCTGGAGGTCGGCGAGCAGCTTCGCGATCATGGGCGTCTCGCCGACGAATGCTTTGTCGAGCAACGGGATGGCGAGGTGTCCGTTCGACGATTGGCGGCGATTCCAACTCGGCTCGCGGCCGCTCGTACCGATCAACGAAAGAACGGGTGTCCGCTTGCCGAGGCGCGTGTCGTCCGATACGAGCATGCGAGCGAAGCTCTGCTCGCGCGCCGGCAGCTCTTCGAACGGCAGCACCATGAAGACGCGCGCCAGGACAATCGACGAGAACGCGCCGACGAACGTGGACGAAAAATGCTGACCTGCATCTTCGACCGACGCTGGTGTGTATTTTTCGATTTCTGCACGCAAGGCGTTGATTTGTGGCCAATCAGCGTCACGAAGAAGCATGGCTCAGACGAATATCACGTTGGGGGCGCAGCTTTTTTTGCAGAGTGCTCGCGATCTCGTTCAGCCTCACGTGAGCTCGCTCAGCACTTGTGCGATCAGAATTTTCGCGCGCCGCGACGTGAGCTCGCAGCATGCAGACACGACGATCTGCGGGTTCTTGTCGTCGCCGACGACGCCGACGTGATCGATGGCGGGCGGATGACGAACGCACGAGACCGGCCCCAGACAATGCTCGAGTCGCTCTTCGAGCAACGTCTTCTGACGAGGGCTCAACCCACGACCGATCGGCACATGAAACATGGGAGCCATCCTCTCTCTTCCGTTCCCCGCCCGAAGTTTCTCGTTCATTGCGAAATGCACTGCGTGAGTGGATTCTTCGTCGGGTTCGGAAGCGCGCTTGCAAGCGATCTCGCACACGCCGAAGCTTGCGCGGCGCCGGTGAGCCATGACGTCAAGCACACGTCCGAGTCGTCGCCTTGCGTCCAGATCTGCTCGCCCTTGTGCGCCTCGGTGCCGCGAGCTTTGCGCACCATGGTGAGCGTTCCCGGATCTCCGCCCGCTGCGACCGCGCTGATCTGCTCCGGCTCGAGACCTACCACCGAGACGTAATCTTGATAGTCCTCGTCGCTCGTGTTGCAGAACGGATTGCCGCCATCTGCGGAGGTCGTCGCGAACGGTTGGTCGTTCGGAGAGAAACGAAGGCCCGCGCTTCCGTAAATGCGTAGATTCCGCGCGACACTTCCATGACAGTCGAGCGAGCCGCACTTCAGCTCGAGCATCATCGCAACCGGCGGAAAAGAAGCCTGATCGGGCAACGACGTTTGTACGTAGCGATCGTTCGACGCGGGAATGGAACAGGCTAAGAGACCCGCGGCGAATGTACCGACGAGCGAAATGGCGAACGCGGATTTCATGGTGGCGTGCCTCCATCTTCGAGCGTGAACGCCACACGACCAGGCGACACCGCGCTCGGCGGATCGACGTGACAGCCTGAGCACGCGCCATTGCGAGAGATGAGCGACTCCATCGCAACCGTGTTTCCGGAGGGCGCGGTGATCGTCACGGTCATCGGATACTTCGGAGTCCACTCACCCGGCGTGATGTAGAAGTTCCCGGCTTCATTGC
>JBDTFL010000063.1:0-3041 GCA_039937955.1 Polyangiaceae bacterium
GATCGACCGGTCACCGCCGCTCGAAGGAGCCGAGCGCGTGTGGCTCGAAAACGTCGAGAGCGCCATTCGTAAGCTTCAATAAGCAGCCATTCTAAAGGGGTTTCGCTCGCCGAGTTGGCCCTTGCGCAGATGGATGAGGTACCTTTATAGCGTGGCGATCGTGTCCCCATCGTCTTCGGCAATAGCGATGAAGAAGGGGCAGACGATCGGAAAATACACCATCGCGTCCGAGCTCGGGCGCCACGTGCCCCCGACGTTTGCCGCGCACGCGTCGAGCCTCAGCGGTGATCCGGAGCTGGTCGTTTTGGAATGCATCACGACCGCTGATGCACCTGCCGAAGCGAACGATTCGTTCGTCAAACGCGCGCGTCGTCTTGCGCAAGTGAGGCACCCGAACATCTGCCGCATTCGCGATGTGATCGTGACGAAAACCTCCATCTCCATCGCGAGCGATTACGCAGAAGGCGAGACGCTCGCCGAGCTTCTCGTTCTCGACGCTGCAGCAGAATCGAAACGCATCGGACTGCCGGAGCAGCTTCGTATTTTGGTCGACGTGCTCAGTGGCATGAGCGCGATTCACCTCGCGCCGGAGCTCGTCGGCGGTTCCGCAAAAAATGATGCAACGCCCTTTCACGGCGCGATCCACCCGAGAAATATAGTGGTCGGCGCAGACGGCAGCGCGCGTCTCGTTCGCGTGGTGCGCGCTCCGCAAGCATCCTCCGACGCAAGTGAACGCGCGATCGAAGAGCCCGGTTACGCAGCGCCGGAGCTCTTGCTCGGCGACGGTACGGCAGGTGCGCGCGTCGACATTTATTCGGTGGGCGTTCTTCTCTGGGAAGCGTTGTCGGCGAAACGTTTGTTCCCGGAACAGAGCGCGAAAGAAATCGTCGCGCGTCAACTCGCCGGCGCGCTGCCACGTGCAACGCCGCCCGCTGGAATGGAATGGGCGAACGCGCTCGTGGAGATCGCGGCGCGCGCTCTCGAGGTCGATCCCGACAAACGATTTTTGAGCACTGCGGAGCTCGCGGGCGCGCTTCGTCTTGCGGTGCAAGCGCGTCTTGCTCCGGCGTCACGCATCGGAAGTGCAGTCAGTGCAGTCGCAAAAGAAAAGCTGGCGAACCGACGCACGCGCCTCGCGCCAGCGCCGCGTGCACCGAGGGTCGTCCTTGCAGCAAAGGCGAGTCCTCCTAAAACGGCCAAAATTGTCGATCAAAAAGCGATCGTCGCGTTGCCCAGCTTGGAGGAAGACGACGCGCCCGACCTGGGGCCGGTGACGAAACGATTCAAGGTCGAGTCGCTCGACGAAGAAGATTTGCTTCTTGGCGAAGATGACGAGGCGGTCGACTCGACGTGGAGCAGCGCGCCTCCGGCGAAGAAGCCGAGCATGGCGCCGCCGCTGAAAAAGGCGAGCATTGCGCCGCCACTTCCGAGCCCTGCTCCCATTCTCGATCCAGCGCAAGGCCCGAGCGCCGTTCCGCCGCGGCCGATCATGCTCGCACCAGCGTCGTCGAATGATGCGTCCTCGAGCGAGACGGCGTCGAACGAGATCCCGGCGAACGAAAGTCTCGAAACGATCGCGCCGGTCGTGGCTTCCGCTCCGCTCGAGACGCCAGGAATTTCTGCGGCAGCCATGCCGCAAGGCGATGCGTCTGGCGCAATCGTGTTGCCGCAGGAAGATCTGCAACGCAGAAAGCGTGTGGCGGTCGTCATCGGGATGGTCGCAATTGGTGCATTGATTTTGATCGTGGCCGGCATTCGTCATGCGACAAAGGAGCCCGACGTGCCGATCGCAGCGGCGTCCTCGAAAGCATCGACAACCAGCGCTGCGCCGATTGCTCCGACGGCCATCGTTCCAAGCACCGCCATCGCTAATACCGCTCCGACCACGAATCTCGCGCCCGCTTCGACGGCTGTCGCCGACACCACGACCACGTCGACCGCCCAAGAAATTTCTCCGCCGCCGTCCAACGTGCCGAGCACGCCGTCACCGCATAATTGGGGCAGTCATCCAACGACTCCGGCCAAGCCCGCGCACAAGAAGCCGCCACACTCGAGTTACGAGCCGGAAGGAATCTGAGAAATGGGATCGCAGGGAACCCCGCCCTCGAGGCGTGCACTATGCACTGTTTCTTTTTTGGCAATATTGCTGGCTGCGCCATCGGCATTTGGCGCGGGTGCCGATCCCGGAGATGCAACCGCCGTTCAGCGAGAGCAAGCGCAGGCCCGTTTTTCTCGAGGAAAAACGCTTTATGAAGCCGGAAAATTCGAAGATGCAGCGACTGAGCTCCGCGCATCGAACGAGATCGTCGCGAGCCCCAACGCACGCCTCTACTACGCGCGTGCACTTCGTGAGGCCGGTCACTACGTACGTGCGTACGTGGAGCTCGGGCGAACGGAGGTCGAGGCACGCGAGCACGCGAAAGAAGATGGCCGCTACGAGAAGGCTGCGGAGACGGCCGCCGCCGAACGCGCGGCGCTGAAACCGAAGCTCGGATTCGTCACCGTGCACGTCGACAACGCGACCGACGACACGAAGCTCACCGTCGGCGGCGAAGAGATCAAACGCGCCGGATGGACCGAGCCTGCGCCGGTCATGCCGGGCTCGTCGGATGTGGTCGTCGAGACTCCAGGTCACGCGCCATCGCGCCAGAGCGTTTCAGTGAAGGCGGGACACACCGAAAATCTTTCGATCGATGCACTGGCCGGTGGTGCCGCTCCCGCAGCTCCCGCGGCGGATTCTTCGTCCGCCTCCGCATCGGCGTCCACGACGGGATTCGATCGCACCACGCTGCGGCCGTACGTCTACGTTGCCGGAGGAGTTGCCGCTGCAGGATTTCTCACGTTCATCGTTGCCGGGGTCTTGTCCAATGGCACCTACGGCGATCTCCAAGACAAATGCGGCACCGGGCGGTGTCCCGCATCAATGTCCGACGAAATCAGTCGCGGCAAAACCGAACAGACGATCGCGAACGTCGGCGTCGTGTTCGGCGTGCTCGGTGCGGTCACTGGCGGCGCACTCTTCGTGATCAGCATGCCGAAAA
>JBDTFL010000064.1:0-5172 GCA_039937955.1 Polyangiaceae bacterium
ATGTCCTCTTTCGCGAAGGCGACGAGGGAAGGGAAATGTTCGTCATTCAAGGCGGCCGCGTTCAGCTCACGAAAAGAGTTGGGGAGACGGACCGCCCGATTGCCGTACTCGGTCGCGGAGAATTTCTCGGCGAAATGGCGATCCTGAACAACAAACCACGCAGCGCAACGGCGACCGTGCTCGACGACGCAAGTTGCCTCGTCATCGACGGCCACACGCTCGAGACGATGATCTCCGGCAATACCGAGATCGCCATTCGCTTGATAAAAAAGCTCGCAAGCCGTTTGGACGCCGCAGATGCGCTCGTCGAAATTTTGATGCATCCCGATCCACGTGCGCGCGTGATGTTGGCGCTCAAGCGGCATGCGGAGACATTCGGCGAATATCGCGATGACGGCATCCATCTGAACGTCACGTGCGGCGCACTCGCACAAGAGGTCGGCGCGAACGTCGAGCAAGTACTCGCTGTGTTGACGAGACTCGAAAAGCTGGGGATTGCGGTGCAGGACGACGCCGACGGCGCAGTCGTCATCACCGACGCGGGGCGCCTTCTCGAGTTCTTGGAGCTGCTGGAGATGCCGCGAAAGTTCGAGGCTGCTTCGTAATGGATTTACGGGTTATCGGCTGTCATGGCGGGGAGACTCCGCACCACCGAACCAGTGCATTCGTCTTGAATGATCGCGTGGCCATCGATGCTGGCTCGCTCACGAGCGGGCTCGAGCTTCGCGCGCAGTGCGCCCTCGAGGCCGTGCTCGTCAGTCACGCACACCTCGATCACATCCGCGACCTCGCAACCATTGCCGACAATCGCGCGCAAAATGACTGCCCGCCGCTGCTCGTGGCGGGCACCAAAGAGACCCTCGATCTGCTGAAGAAGCACTTCTTCAACAACAAGCTGTGGCCAGATTTTTCGAAAATTCCGAGCGCTGCCAAGCCGACCATCAAGTACCTGCAGCTCAAGCCCGAGGTGCCGGTGAAAATCGCGGGGCTCACGGTGCGCGCGATTTTGGTGAATCACACCATCGAGACATGCGGCTTCGTCATCGAAGGCAAGGACGGCGCGATCGCGTACAGCGGCGACACCGGGCCGACCAAACGACTTTGGGAGGTCTTGAACGCAACCCCGAATCTGCGCGCGATGCTCATGGAAGTGAGCTTCCCGAACAGCGAGCAGCGAGTTGCCAAGCTCAGTGGCCATCACACGCCACAGACGCTCGAGGTCGAGATGAAGAAATACAAAAACTCCAAAGAGCTCGCGACGTTACTCTATCACATTAAACCTGTTTTCCAGTCTGAGGTAGAGCGCGAATGCGCGAAGCTCAAAGGGCTGAATCTCACGGTGCTGCGCCTCGGCGAGCATTACATCCTGTGATTGAGCGCGCGCCTGCGCGATAACGTTCGGCCGCCGTGGCTGAAGCAATTGCAAGCGAGCTGATTGGTCTCGAGGACGACGAGGAAGGCTCGCGCGTCGTCGGCGAGGAGCTTCGCTTGCTCGGCATCGTCAAGAACGCGCTGGCCGTCGCACGAGCCGCGAGCGCTGCGTCCACGACTGCGCGCTTCAACGACGGCGCGAGGCTGCTCGAGCTTCGCGATCAAGCGGCGACCGCCAAGCCCGAAGATCTGCCGTCAATCTTCGAGCAGATGCACAACATCGGCGCGCTCCAGGCGCAGCGCGGAAAGGGCGCGGCCGGCGTGCTCGACATGATGAGCCCGTATTTCGGGCATCTGCGGCTGGAAGAAAACGGCAAGCGTCGCGATATTTTGATCGGCCCGCGTTCGTACGTGAACGCGGAAGCCGGCGTCCGCGTGGTCGATTGGCGACACGCGCCCGTGAGCCGCATTTATTACCGGTATCGTGAAGGTGAAGACTACGAGGAAGAGCTCGGCGATCGCATGATCGAGGGCGTCGTGCTCGCGCGGCGTGGCGTCACTATTTCGAAAGGCGAGCTCTCGCGTGTGTCCGCGCCGCAAGGGATGTTCGTGCGCGACACCGCTGGAACATGGCGACGCGCAACGGCCGACGCCGCGCGACTCGTGACGAAGCGCGCATGGGACAAGGAGAAAAACGCCAGCGCAGGCTCCTCTCTAGGCGCGGAGCCGGCCCGACGTGAGGACAAGCATCTTCCGGCGATCGCATCGCTTTTGGATCCGACGCAGTTCGATCTCGTGACGCGCTCGGATGGTTTGGTCGTCGTGCAAGGCGGGGCAGGCAGCGGAAAAACGACGGTCGGCCTGCATCGCGTGGCTTATTTAGCGTTCGCGGATCCCTCGAGATTTAGGCCAGATCGTATGATGGTCGTCGTTCCGCACGACGCGCTTCGGCACTACGTCGAGCGCGTTTTGCCGTCGCTCGGAGTCGATGGCGTTCGCATCACGACGTTCAATCGATTTGCCGATCGCATCTTGCCGGATCTTTTTCCGAACGTGCCGAGCAAGCGCAGCGACGAAACTCCGTCGATCGTGATGCGCATCAAAGAGCACGCCGCGATGCTCCGCGCCGTCGAGAAAATGGCGCCGCGCAAACACGACGAGCTCGACGCGACGATGGAGCGCGCGATGCAAAAATGGCCGGACGGCGACAAGGTGATCGCCGCGTTCAAAGCGACGCGCACCGATGCGACTGCGCCCGACGGTCGCGTGAGCGTTTTCGCAGCGTGGACGGTCGGCAAACGCAAGATTCCAAATGCCGTCGACGCGAGCTCGCTGCCCGACTCGACCCGCGGCGCGCTCGAGCCGTTAGGGCGTGATTTGCGCAGCAGATCGCGTGGGGTGCTCGGCGCGTGGGACGAGCTACTCACGTCGCGACCGGGTCTCGCCGAAATGTTCGCGAATCCGCAAACCGGTGAGGAAGTATTTTCGGCAACGCAGCTCGATCAGGCGCACGAGTGGTGCTTGAAGCGCGCGCGAATTTTGGCGGAGGGCGAGCGCGACGGCGATTCGGCGGGTCTCGATTCCGAGGATGTGCCGATCTTGCTGCGTTTGTGGCAACTCCTGCGCGGTCCGCTGGCGGAGACGAATGGTCAGCCGCTTCGTTATGCACATCTATTCGTCGACGAGGTTCAAGACGCAACGCCGATCGCGCTGCGCGTGCTGCTCGATCTGACCACGAAAGATCAAAGCGTCACGCTGGCTGGCGACACCGCGCAACGCATGCTGTCCGACGACGCGGGCGGCGGCGAGTTCAATTGGACGAAGCTGCTTTCCGAGCTGCATGTCGAGCACGCGATGCTCGAGCCGCTACGGGTGTCGTATCGATCTACCGCTGAAATTACGGCATTTGCTCGTGGTGTTCTCGGACCGCTCGCGCACGCGGGCGACGAGGAGCCCATCGTCACGCGCAATGGTCCGCCGGTGGAGCTCTTTTCGTTTGTATCGGCCGGTGAGTGCGTTGCGTTTTTGGCTGACGCGCTTCGTGAGCTCGCGCGCACCGATCCGTCGGCGAACATCGCGATCGTCTCGCGCTTTCCAGAACAGGCTGACGTCTACTTCGAAGGCTTGTCGCGCGCGGAGGTTCCGCGTGTGCGTCGCGTCGCTTCGCAAGACTTCAAATGGGAAGCGGGCGTCGACATCACGGACGTTCGCCAAACCAAAGGCCTCGAGTTCGACGAGGTGATCATGATCGAGACGAGCTATTCGAGCTATCCGGAAACGGCGCCAGCTCGTCACGCGCTCTACGTCGGAGCCACGCGCGCAGCGAATCAGCTTTGGTGCACGACGACCGGCCGGCCATCGGTGCTCGTTGAAGCTGCCTTGGCCGCGCCGCCAATCGGCGTCTCCGTTTAGTTTACATAATGCATCTTATGCGCGATTAATGAATGCGGGATTTGGCTGAAAATAAGCCTCTCCGGCGCTGGCCTGCGGGTCGTTGGCGCGCCCGGTAGAATCTGTGATGCTAGTCCGCTCACATGCTCACTCGCATCGCATTGGGCGCGGTCGTCGCCTCGGTTGTTTTGGTTTCGGCCTGCAGCAGCACCAGCTCGTCCGGCGCCAAACCCATCTCGACCAACGACGCTGACGCGTCGATGTCGACCGATGCGGGCATCCCTTCATACGGACCCATCGACACGACGACGTCGGGTCTGGCGACCAATGTCGATCCGTTCATCGGCACCGGCGACGCCACGTCCTCCGCTCCAGTCGCCAACGGCTTGAACGGCGGAACGTTTCCCGGCGCGACGACGCCGTTCGGGATGGTCCAGTTCAGCCCAGACACACCGAACCAAGGCCCACCCGGTTACCACTTCGTGGACACCACCATCACCGGCTTCAGCCTCACGCATTTGAATGGTGCCGGCTGCGGTGCGCTCCGCGACCTTCCGATTTTTCCGAACGTCGGCCGTCCCGATTTCACGAAAGAATGGAGCGACACGTTCGCGCACACGGCCGAGGTCGCGTCGCCAGGCTTCTACGAAGTAAAGCTCGGCTCCGGTATTTCGGTGGACCTCACCGCGACGCAGCGAACCGGTCTCGGCCGCTTCACGTTTCCCGAAGGCAGCGACGCTTATGTAACTCTGACAGGGGGTCACAAGGCCGACACGACCCTTTATGAATTCACCGGATTCTCCGCTCACATCTCCGGCAACGACACGGTCACGGGCGAACGCGACGGTGGTCACTTCTGTCTGACCGATTCGAAATACCGCGTGTTTTACGCACTCAAATTCGATCGGCCGTTCGAGAATTTCGGCGTCGCCGACAAAACCGGTAACGCCACCGACGGCGCGCGCGACACCAGCGACACCACCGCCCAAGCGTATTTCCGATTCGACACGACGACGTCGCGCATCGTGCACGTGAAGGTCGGTTTGTCGTACGTGAGCAGCGACGCGGCGATGGCGAATATGAACGCCGAAAATCCGAATTGGGATTTCGACGCAGTGCACGCGCAAACACTCGCAAGCTGGAACGGTCGCCTCGGCAAGGTGCAGGTCGAAGGCACTGACGACAACGCGAAAAAAGCGCTCTACACCGGCCTCTATCACACGCTCGTTCAGCCAGCCGTGAACAGCGACGTCGACGGAACGTACATGGGCTTCGACAATCAAACGCACAACGATCCGGTGCATCCGCGTTACTCGAATTTTTCGGGTTGGGATGTTTATCGATCATGGGTGCATCTGGCCGCGATTTTGGCGCCGCAAGAGACGAGCGATTTCGTGCGCAGTCTGATGG
>JBDTFL010000065.1:0-3361 GCA_039937955.1 Polyangiaceae bacterium
CACGTGACGCAGCATTTTGAGCGCGGGCTCGCCGAGGACGGTGAAATAGATCGCCGGGCGCTCGACCGTCGCGTTTGCAAAAACGATCTGTTGCGCGAGCGTCGTCTTGCCCGCACCGGGACCACCCGCAATGAGATTGAACGAATACTCCGGCAGACCGCCGCCCAAAATGGCGTCGAGCCCACGCACTCCGGTGTGCACCATTGGGAGAGACGCCTTCTTCGGGGTACTGCTCATGATCCGTTCATCTCCTTGGAACTACTGCCAGCCATTTCTGAAGATGCGTCGTGGACGATCCGCGTCACGAGCTCGTCGCCGATGAATTTCATCAGCAGCTCGAACAGGTACGACAGCACCGCGACCAAGTCACGATTGCTCTCGGCGCCGTCGGCGACAAATCCAGCGAGAGTGCCGCTCGGTTCCACACGGACGCTCGCCAGCGACGCGCGCTCTCGTTGTGCGAGCATCAGCGCGCGCGCGAGCACGACGTCGAAACCGTGGGTACCGATCAGCTTGCCGAGGTCGGCGCCGAGTCGAGCCATGACCTCGCCTTCGACGCTGCCGGTTTTCCTTCGCGCCTGATTTGCGACGACCTCTTCCGCGAGGGAAATCGCCGACATACGCGGAACGTTCATCATTTGCCGGTGGCCCTCGACGCGAGCCTAATACGGGGCCGAGATCGCGCCAACCCGGACTCCCGAAATTCGCGCTCGCATCGGGGATCCCCCCATATCTTTACCTTTGTGCATTCGCACAGAGCTTAACCCTCGGACTTGGGTCATACCGAGGACCCGTATAGCAGCAGCAGTAGCGCGCGAGCACCATCGCAGCGTCGGGGGAAACGAGAGCATGAACATGCCGGATCAGCGACAAAAGGCGAGCGATCGGACGATTCACGATCAGGCAGAGGCCAATGAAAAGCTCGTCTTGGCGACGATTCGCTCCGAAGAGGCTGCAGATTCTGCACGTGAGCAAACGCTGAGCGCGACTGGCGAGATGAACGTGTTGCGCGCGAACGAAATCGAGCTGCTTGCCACCGCGGAGTATCGCGAGCTGATGATGGCGATTTTGGGGCACGATCTCCGAAGCCCGCTCAACGCGATCTCGCTCGGTGCGCAGCTGCTGATGAATGGACGCGGCGTCGACGAGCCCGACACGAAAGTTCTCAAACGCATCGTCTCGAGCAGCGAGCGAATGAGCCGGATGATAGTGGAGCTGCTCGACTTCACGCGAGCGCGTTTGGGAGGCGGCTTCTTGCTCTCGCGAACGCAAACCGATCTCGGCGAGCTCTGCAGCAACATCGTCGACGAGGTGCGCGTCGGTGCGCCCGTCGAAATTCGTTTGAGCGTCGGCAAGCACGTGAATGGTCATTGGGATTCCGATCGCATCGCTGAGGTCATCTCCAACATCGTCAGCAACGCCGTTGCGCACGCCACCGTCGGCACTGCCGTGACGCTCGACGTTCGCGCGGAGGACGACGGCGTTTCGGCTTCGATCACGAATCACGGCGTGACCATCGCGCCGGAGCTCCTCGAGGCGATTTTCTTGCCGTTTCGTCGAGGCGCGGAAAGACCCGCGCAGCGCGACGGACACTTGGGTCTCGGGCTCTACATTGCTTACGAGATCGTGCGCGCACACGGCGGCACGCTCGGGGTCCGCTCGAGCGAAGGAACGACGACGTTCCTCCTCGCGTTGCCGCGCTGCTGGCCGTCCACGTTGGACATCAGCGCCTGATCGTATTCGCCGGATTGTGCGGATGATTGATGATGAGCGCGTCGTGCAAGCATCAGCCGACTTGCCGCCCGACCCTGACGCGTCGGTCGTGAAGATGTGCTTACGTCGTCAGATTCCGATCGCGCCGAACATCACGGTCAGTCACGAATCCGCGCATCCCATCATCTACTTTCCCATGCCTTACTGAAATTCGTCGACGTCCCTAAGGCCCTAAGGATTCTGCAACGGCGCGAAGCAAGACAGTGGCGTCGATTGGTTTCACCAGCGTCGCGGTCTTCCTGTCGCGCAAGAATTGTTGCGACTCGCGGGTGCAGGCGCCCGGAGCGCGCGGGTCGAACGGCTCATGGGAACCCCGGCACGCGCATCGGGATCGGGTTCGCGGGCAGCCCTCCCGAGGTCTGATCCCCATTCGTGAAGTCCAGATGCCCATCCGCGCCGTAGCTATTGCGGCCCCAGGCGACCACGCTGCCATCCACGGTAAGCGCCGCGGCGTTGTTCAAGTCGACGCTCGAGGCCCGCTTCGCGAGAAGGTTGGGGATCGGCTGCGGCATCAGCACGCACGGCACCGGAGCGTTGCTTCCGTACGATGCGCAACCCGCGTCGACGCCGAAGCTTCCAGGTACGCCCAAAAACGCGTCGCCCCAGCACCACACCTTGCCGCTTTTTCCGGTGACGCATTTGGAGTCGGTGCCGGTGACGTAGAGCCCGTCGCTCCCGATCGCGGCGACCGGCGTAGGGGTCGAGGTCATTCCGCCGACCGTCCCTTGGCCAAGCTCGCTGTTTTGGTTGATGCCCCAGCATCGCACGGTGCCATCGGAGAGCACTGCGCAGGTGGCGAATCCGGCCTGAACGTCAACGACGTCGAGAAAACCGCCGCCGCCGTCGGCTTCGGCAGTGATGCGCGCCGGCGTGGAGTTGCAGAACGTGCCCGACGGGCAACTCACATCGCCGAGCGTCCCGGGCGTATGCGCAAGCTGACCGAATTGATTGGAGCCCCAGCACCATAGATTCTTGGCCGCGTCGATCGCACACGCATTGGCTACCGAAAACCCCGGCCATGGATCGACCGATATTTTTGTGATGTTGGGTGGGATGCTGACCGCAGTCGGGGTCGGCGTCATTGCGGTCGAGGGCGGCTTGGCATCGCCGAATTGTCCGTTTGCGCCCAGTCCCCAACAGAAGCCGTCGCCCGAATTGATGACGCATGTCGTGTGCGCGCCCACGCTGATTTGGTCTGCGCTGATGCCCACCACTTTGGTGGGTAGCGGGCCGCACTTAGAGCCGCCGGCGCAGGGCGAGTCCGTAACGTTGTCGTGCCCGAGCTCGTCCGATTCGTTTTCTCCCCAGTACCACACGCTTCGGTCCGCTTCGATGGCGCACACCGAAGCAAATCCTACGGAAAGGGACGTGACGTTCTCGACCACCGAGACCCGAGTCGCCATGGGGTGGGAGTCGCTGTCGACCCGACCGGCCCCGAGGCCTAGAGATCCATAAATGTTCCCGCCCCAGCACCACACCGTGCCGTCTGCCCGAAGGGCGCACGACGAGTCGTAGCCAGTGGAGATGGCCGTCACGCTCGTGAGACCCGAGACCGGGACGGGCGTCGGCGAGCTCGACGCCGACGATC
>JBDTFL010000066.1:0-5122 GCA_039937955.1 Polyangiaceae bacterium
CGGGTCAGCGTCGGGCAACAGCTTCGTTTCGGTCGGTGACGACAGGTCGGCGAGAATCATCTCGACATCGAGCGGCGCGAGGACGATGTGACCGCGGTCGTCCTCGCCAAGCACCAGATTTTCCCAATGCAAATCGGAAACCCCGAGCCAACTGAACAACGCGAGCGCGCGACCCACGATTTCCGCGAGCGCACGTTTGTGCTCTTTTTTTGGGGTTTCGAGCGCTTCGAGCTGGATGCGCTCGACCTCGCCCCCTTCGGGCGAATGCGCACACTCGAATTTCAAATCCGGAAGAAATGAAAACGCGCCGGCTTCGCCGTGAGCGCTCAGAAATTTTCGCAACGGGCTCTTGGCCGAGAGCAGCAGCCATTCCCAAAGCAGCGTGCGTGGCTTCGTGATGCGCGTTTTTCCGAGCGCTACGCGTCGCCCGAAATTGTGTGAGTCACCGAGCACGAAGGCCGAGACCCAAAACCAGCATGCCAAAAATCAACGCGATGCCATCGGCGACGACGACGCGGACGATCGAATTTACTCGCACCGGGCGATTCTACACGCTGCCACATGAAGCAAATGTGTTCGTGGATATCCGAAGCGCGAAGTCGTGCATGGTCTCGAGTCATGATCGCCATCGTCGCCGACACCGCGAAACGCGCGCTGAAGATCGAAGAGTCAGCTATCGCGCGACGCGCTGAAATTTGGCACGTATCGCGCTTGCGTGCGCCCAACAACGTCGCGCAGGCGATCGCCGGTCGCGTCGTGCTCGGTGCGATCGGCGCGTTGATCCTCTCGTTCGGAAAGAAGAAGAGCCCTTCAAAGGACTGATATCCTTTCTTCATGAAGATCTCGGTTAAGTGGGCAACCGGATTCAGCGCATTGGCTTGCACGCTCGCGGCATTTGCTTTCGCGGCTTGCTCGTCCTCTTCATCAGGCGACGACGACGGCATCGGACCCGGAGGCGACGCGACGACCTCCGATTCGGTAACCGTCCTCGACGAAGCGTCGATCGCCGACGAGACCCAGGCCTGCAAAAATTATTGGACCGCTTACTGCACGAAGCTCGGCACCTGCAACGACGAAAGCGCGACCGCGGTGCAAGCGTGCATCACGCAAGAGACCGCCGCATGTCCGCAAAATCTCTTCGGCGGCAGCGGAGCGAACGTCACGCCCGCGAGCGCGCAAACGTGCACGACTGCGATCGCTGCGCAGAGTTGCGGAGATTTTCGAACGGGAATTCCGGCCGATCCATCGTGTGTCGTGCCCGGCACGCGCACGCAAAATGAACCGTGCCGAGCGAGCGCGCAGTGTCAGAGCCACTATTGCGTCAACTATGCCGGCTGCGGATTTTGCGGCAGACAATACGACCCAACCGAAGACTGCACCGAGATCACCAACTATGCGTACGTCACGTGTGCCCCTGGAACATTTTGCGATCGCTTCGGCACGCGTCGTTGCGTTGCATACGGGTCGATCAAATGCGATCTCGCCAAACAATATTTGGGCGGCTGCCCGAACGCCACCGCGTGCGTGACCAACGGCGACGCAAGCGTCGGCGCGTGCGTCGAAGCTCCGAGCCTCGGAAGCCCGTGTCTGTATGCCGATCTCGAGCTTGGCGATCCGTACGTGTTCTGCGGTGCGGGCACTTGCATCGGTGGAGACGCAGTCGCGAGAGACGGCGGCACGTGCTCGGCGCCCGGGATCGTAGCGAACGGTGTTGCCTGCGGAAATCTCCTCGACGGCGGATACGTGACGTGTGCCGACAATCTTACGTGCACGTCGACGGTCTACGGCGCTCCTCCAACATGCACGCCGAACGGAGTTGCCGGAGCCGTCTGTGGATCGATTCCGCAAACGCCCGCGGAGGACGGCGGACCACAAGGCAATTATCAAGCGTATTGCTCGACCGGTTTTTACTGCTCGCAGAATTGCTCGCTCACCACCGACGGCGGTGTGCAAGGCACGTGCATCGCAGGCGGCTCGACCATCGGGGCTTCAGGCGCAGTTTGCGATGCCTGCAACGGCTGTTCGACCGGGCTCCAGTGTGTCGACAGCAAATGCGCGCCGATCGATTATTCCTGTTGCCAGTGATCAACGCGCGCGCAGTGGCGTCGTAGTGCTAATGCTCGCCGGTAATGTCGTCCGATCCTGAGATTCGCCCGCGCGCCGTGCTCGTTTCTGTTCAGCTCGCGGATGTGGATGACGTTCAACAAAAGAGCGACATCGAAGAGCTCGGGCGCTTGGTACAGACGCTTGGCTACGAGGTCGTCGGAACCATTTCGCAAAAGCGCGACGGGCTCGCGGCGGCGGCGGTGCTCGGCGAAGGAAAGCTCAAAGAGCTTGCTGCGCTCACCGGCGGCAAAGGCGTCGTGCCCTCAGCCGCGAAAGAAGTGAAGACGAAGGCGCGCGCAAAATGGAAATTGGAAGCCGGTGAGACCGAGGACGATTCGGACGACGAAAATGCGGATGCCGACGCGGAGGGCAAAGCCACTGTCGTCGTCGTCGATCACGAAATCACTCCGAGCCAAGCGCGCAACTTGGAGAAAGCGACCGGCGCGCAAGTGCTCGATCGCACCGGCGTCATCGTCGACATTTTTCATCGCCACGCCAAGAGCCGCGAGGCACGGCTGCAGGTCGAGATCGCTCGACTCACGTATGTTGCGCCGCGCCTTCGTGAGTCGCCCGGTGGCAAGGAACGACAAAAAGGAAAAGGCGCTGGCGAAGCGGCCATCGAGCTGGACCGCCGCAAGATTCGCGATCGCATTGCCGAGCTGAAAGAGGAGCTCGTCGCGATTCAAAAACAACAAGACAATCGTCGTTATGGCCGTCGCGATCAACTTCGTGTCGCGCTGGTGGGTTACACGAACGCCGGCAAATCAAGCCTGATGCGCGCGCTCACCGGAAGTGACGTCTACGTCGCCGACAAACTTTTTGCCACGCTGGACACGACGATTCGCGCGCTCTCTCCGGAGACGAAACCGCGGGTGCTCGTGAGTGACACCGTCGGCTTCATCCAAAAGCTGCCGCACGATCTCGTCGCATCTTTTCGGTCGACGCTCGACGAAGCGCTCGAGGCGTCGCTGCTCGTCTATGTGGTGGACGCGTCCGACCCGACGCACGAAGCCGAGCTCAAAGTCACGCAAGACGTGCTCGCGGAGATCGGCGCGGGAAATGTTCCCAGTCTCTTGTTGCTCAACAAACGAGACCGCATTCCGGAGGACGAGCACGCCGCGCTGCTGCGAAGACATCCGGACGCTATTTTATTGTCGGCTCATGATCCGGAGGACATCGCGAAGCTTCGGCAGACGATCATCGACCTTTTCGATGCGCAGATGATCGAAGAAGAGCTCGTCGTTCCTTATGCCCGTCAGGCGCTGCTCGGTCGCGTGCACGAAAACGCGCGCGTGCTCGAAGAGACCTACGACGAAGCCGGCACGCATTTGCGGGTGCGCGCATTGCCAGCGGAAATCGCGAGGCTCCGCCGCGCATTCGAGAGTACGGACGAGGCCTGAGATCGCTTCGCCAGACGAGACTTGAGATCGCTTTTCGATCCCGCGACTCTATTGTAGGGTGAGCATCGTGACGCTGGAGCGTGCAACGGGGCGTCCTCGAATTCTCACCGGCGATACACCGTCGGGACGACTTCACGTCGGACATTGGGTCGGCTCGCTCGAAAACCGAGTGCGGCTGCAAGACGAATACGAGTGCTATTTCCTCATCGCAAATCTCCATGCGTTCACGACGCGCGCCGAGCAGCCCGCGGAGATCGCGGCTGATACACTCGAGATTCTGAAGGATTGGCTCGCGGCCGGCATCGATCCGGAGCGCGCCACCGTCGTCGTGCAGAGTGAGATTCCGGCGATCACGGAGCTCACGTGGCATCTGTCGATGCTGCTCCCGTTCAATCGTGTGATGCGAAATCCGACGCTGAAGGACGAGCTCGACATCAAAGGGCTCGGCGAAAAATACAGCTTCGGCTTTCCGCTCTACGCGGTCGGGCAATGCGCAGACATCTTGATTTTCCGACCCGCGCTCGTTCCGGTAGGCGAAGATCAATTGGCGCACATCGAGATGACACGTGAGGTCGCGCGGCGTTTCAATTTCACCTATCGCGGTGTCGATCCGAAAACGCCCGACGCCGATCAGGTCGCGGCGGGCGGCCTATTTCCGATTCCGGAAGGTCTCGTCGGTCGCGTAGGCCGGCTGGTGGGTGTCGACGGCACACAGAAAATGTCCAAGAGCCTCGGCAACGCGATTCAGCTCACCGACACGACAGCAGAAATCAAAAAGAAGGTCGGCCGGATCTTCACGGGTCGCACGGACATGAATGCGCCCGGCGATCCGCAGAACGCGCTCTTTCAATACGTGCGCGCGTTCATCTCGAGCAAGGAACGCGTGGCCGAGCTCGAAGATCGTTACAAGCGTGGAGATGCGATCGGCGACGGTCACGTGAAAGCGGAGGTCGCGGCGGCGATCGATGCGCTGCTGGCGCCGATGCGTGAACGACGGGCGCAACTCGACGCGCCGGGTGCCGCGAGCACACTGAAGGATCTCATTCGAACGCACTCCGCGCGCGCAAACGCAGTCGCTGGTGAAACGCTCGGCGAAGTGCGCGAAGCGATGAAGCTGCGACTTACGTAAGCCGCGACTAACGTAAGCCGCGGCTTACATTCCATGCGACCACATAGTTGCCTTGGGCGCGACCGGCTTCGGCTTGGTCGCTTGCGGGCCTTGGCTTCGAGGCACCTCTTGAATCATCGACATCGAGCAACCGCCTTGATCCGGATTTTTTCGGAGCCACGCCGTTTGAGCGGTGCCCCGCCAACGTGAAACGCGCGGGTCGTCGATCCCCTCGCCGCCTAATTTGCCACAAACGTAAGACCTCGCGCCTGCGTCGCCGGATGCTCCGAGCGTGATGACCATCGCGCCGTACGCTTCCGGGTCGTGCTCCTTGTCGATCGCTGCGTAGAGCTTCGGCAGTGCGCCTGATGGAACGCGACCGCCGTCACGTAAGTCGTCGGCGGAAGTGCGGCGCACGCTCGGGTCTGCGCTCTCGAGCCCGCTTTCGAGCTCGGCGGGCGTCTTCGGATGTCCGCACGCGACGGCACCCAACGAAATGCACGCAGCG
>JBDTFL010000067.1:0-3199 GCA_039937955.1 Polyangiaceae bacterium
GATCCACCCGCGATCAGGAACTGGGGCTTTACCGGTTTGATCTCGCAGGCCGGTCTCGCGCTCGGAATCGCGCCAATCATTGCACATGAATTTCCGAGCTTCGGTGGCCCGTTCAGCGCATTGGCGATCGCCGCAGTGGGGATCAATCAGCTCGTCGGACCAGTAATGTTCAAGATTGCGCTCGACAGGACCGGCGAGTCGAGATCATCCAGCGAAGGGCGATTGGAGCCGAGCCCTGCCTAAGCATCGTCAGCGCGATGGTTTGTCGCCGCTCGAAGGACCGACTACAGACGAGAGCGACGAGGGCTCCAAGTCGACGCTCATCGAGCGCGTGCGCACCGCGCTGCGCCTTCGCAATTTGTATCTGCTTCGCGTTGCGATGCGGTTCGCGCCCAGCGAGACGCAGCGCCTCTATGCGATCACTCTGCTCATCGGCGCGCTCTCGGGGCTCGCCGCGGTCGCGTTTCATCTCACGATCATGTTGCTCGAGCGACTGCTCGTCGACCGCGCGATGAATGCACCGAATCACAGCTGGATCGCATGGACGATTTTCACTCCGACCGCCGGCGCCGTAGTGTGTGGACTGCTGATGACCTTCGTCGTACGCAACGCGCGCGGCAGCGGTGTTCCACAAGTGAAGGTCGCGTTTGCGGCTAAAAATGGCCGGGTTCGTCTGCGTGATGCGATCGGAAAATTTTTCATCAGCGCATTGCAAATTGGTTCCGGGTCGTCACTCGGACGCGAAGGGCCGACCGTCCAAATCTGCGCGGGCATCGCGAGCACGCTCGGCCGTGTCGCACGCGTGTCGCCGAAAAATCTGCGACGTCTTCTTCCGGTGGGAACAGCTGCAGGCATCGCTGCGGCGTTCAACGCGCCGATCGCGGCAGTCACCTTCACGATCGAAGAGGTCGTCGGTAAGCTCGATCAGGCGATGCTTTCGGGCGTCATCATCGCGGCGGCTTTGGCAGCGGTCATCGAACGAAGCGCGCTCGGCGTACATCCGATCTTCGCAATTCCCCAAAGCTACGAGCTTGGTCATGCGTCTTCGCTGCTCGTTTACGGTGTGCTGGGGATCGCAGCGGCGCTCGTGTCGATCCTGTTCACGGATTTTTTGTTGGCGCTGCGTGGCCGGCTCAAAGATTCGCGCGTTCCCGAATGGGTTCGTCCCGGCATCGGTGGCGTAGTAACTGGCGGGTTGGCAGTCGTTGCGTGGTGGGCGCTCCACAGTCGCGGAGTCACCGGCGGCGGTTACGACACACTGGGAATTGCGCTGGCAGGGCGTCTCACCGTGCGGGTGATGCTGGTTCTGTGCGCGATGAAAATCATCGCAACCGTTTTCTCGTATGCGAGCGGCGGCTCCGGCGGACTCTTCGCTCCCGCTCTCTTCATCGGCGGAATGCTGGGCGGCGCCTTCGGCAGCGTGGATGCATTTCTTTTTCCTTCGCACGCGAGCGATCCAATCGGCGCGTTTGCGCTAGTCGGAATGGGCGCCGTTTTTTCGGGAGTCATTCGCGCGCCGATGACCTCGGTGCTCATCATCATCGAGATGACGGGAGGCTATTCGCTGATCCTTCCTCTCATGATCGCCAACATGACCGCCTATGCGCTCGCGCGCGCGCGCCGGCCAATGTCGATCTACGAAGCGCTCTTGGCACAAGATGGAATTCACCTCGAAGGCGCCGGCACCATGGACGTCCTCGAGGGCATGCAGCTGCGTCGCCTGGTGAATCGCACCATTCCATTTCGATCGTTTCGATTGACCACGTCGGCCGCCGAAATGCTGAGCTCGATGGCCGAGGAGCCGAAGCAAAATGTTTTTCCCGTGCTCGACGGCACCGAGCGCGTCGTCGGCGTCATTTCGACGCACGAGGTTTCGAGCCCGAAATCAGCACCCGCCGACGATCCGAACGCGACTGCTGCGGCTCGAATGCGCCCGCCTCCGAACGTTTCGCTGGACGACGATCTGCGTTCGGCACTCGACGCGATGATGACGAACGGCCTATCGCAATTGCCCATCGTCGACGAACACGGAAAGTGCGTGGCGCTCGTGAGCGAAGCCGACATCGCGACCGCGTATCTTCACCAACAACGTGGAACCACACGCCAGTCGAAGGGCACACAGTCCGAAGATTTCGGTGGGTCCAAAGGAAACGGCGTGTCCGAATGACACGTCCGTAATGCCAATGCGCGGAGAAATTCGCTTCCTCTCGGGTGGTACGGCGGCTGCTTAGGAGCGCAGACCCGTTGTCCCTCATGGAGGATTCGAATGAAGAAATCCGCAATGGTGATCGCGCTGAGCGCGGTTGCGGTCGTCGCGTGCAGCAAAGCTCCCGAAACAACTTCCAACGCGGCCGCGTCCGCGTCGATCACACACGCCGTCGTGCCCGCGCCGTCGGTCGCCGTGGCTCCACCCTCGCCGTTCGAAGGTGAGATTCTGGTTTCGGTGACGAGCGGCGCGACGCAGAAGCTTCCGGCCGCGATCACGTACGACATCAAAGGCAACAAGCTCAAATACTCGTCAGCCTCGAATTTACGTGCGATCGACGATCAGACCGCGCAGCACGCGTACACGATCGACGACACGAAAAAGAGCTACGAGGACATCGACACCAGTAAGCCGATGCCGAATACCAAGGCACCCGCGGATCCGACGGTCCAGAAGCTCGGCAAGTCCGAAATGATCGCCGGCATATCGTGTGACGACTGGACCATCGATACCGGCGATACGAAAGTGGACGTATGCGCTGCATCGAACACAGCGTTCTTCGATCTCGATCGCGACACGAAACTAGGAGTGCTCGAGCCGCAATGGGCGACCGCGCTCACCAAGGCGAAAGCGTTTCCACTACGTGCCGTCGTGCACGACAAATCGGGAAAGGAGCAGTACCGATTGCTCGCGACGAAAGTCGACCGCAAGAAAATCGACGACACGACGTTCACTGTCCCGACGACGTTTGCCAAAACGGATCTCGCAGCGGACGAAAAGCAAAACGCGCTTCCCTGAGCACGTTTCCGATCTTGCATCGCAGCCGCCGAGACCTTGCTCCTCCGTTGGGTCTCGGCGGTTTTTTTTAACGAAAAAATTACTGCAACGTGATGTCGACGCGACGATCGCGCTGCCAGCTATCCGAGTCGACGCCGGTCGCATCGAGCTTGCCGCGCGACGTTTCGCTCAGCTTGGACTTGTCGACACCGAGTG
>JBDTFL010000068.1:0-2792 GCA_039937955.1 Polyangiaceae bacterium
ACGTGCCCGTGCCGGCAGGCGCCACACGCTTCACGCTGGAGAGTGGAAAAGGATCTTTTCTCATCGATGCACCACTCGAAAAAATCAAAGGGATGAGCGACGAGGTCACCGGCTATTTGGATGCGAACACCAAAGAGATCGGAAAATCCACGGGCGTCATCAAGGTGCGTCTGTCGACGTTGAAGACGAGCACGTTCGGAGACTCAGACAAAGACGTCGCCCAGACCGAGCACGCGCGCAATTGGATGGAAGTCGGCAATGATTCTTCCGCCGACACACGCATGAAATACGAATGGGCCACGTTCAACGTGACGTCCGTCGACACGTCGACTGCATCACTCGCTGCAGCACCCGAGGCGGACGGCGCGAAGACCGTCGTCGCGAAAGTCTCGGGCGACGTGACGATTCATGGAGTGACATCGAAAGTGACGGTGCCGGTAACGCTGACGTTCAAAGGCCCCGCGGATGCGCCCACCGAGCTCGACATCAAGACCACTGAGCCGATGGCGGTTTCGATGAAAGAGCATGACGTGAAACCGCGCGACAAAATCGGCGGATTTTTGAACGGTGCGCTCGATCGAATCGGAAAAAAGATCGACGACAAAGTTCAAGTGTCGTTTGAGGGCACATCGAAGACGTCGATGCCGAAGCAGCCTTAATCGGCTTCGAAATTGCTTCATTCGCGCGCACCCGCAAAATCAGGCGGGAGTACGCAGTGCTTTCACCACCGCGGCGACCTCGGTGCCGCCGGCGGTTGCTCCGACCTGTTTGAGTTGCTTCATCGCGACGCCGGTCGCTTGTCCGTCAGTCTTCGCTTCTTTGATCGCAGCATGCACCGGCGCGAGCGCCGCAAGAATTTCGTCGTGGCTCATTGCCTTGGGAAGCAGCGCTTCGAGAACGGCATTCTCCTGCGCGAGAATTTTTTTCTGCTCTGCGTCTTCGGATTTCGCCATCGTCTCGGTGTTGGATTTGACGAGCTTGCGCACGATGCCCGCTGCTTCGTCGTCGGTGACCGGTTTCTCGTTGCGTGCCTCGGCGGTCTGAATTTCACCTTGCGCGAGGCGGAGAATGTCTCTCGCGACGCTGTCTTTTTCGATCATCGCTTTCTTCGCGCGCTCTTTGATGACGTCGAGGATCATGGCGATGAAATAGCACCGAAATCAGGTGCGCGCGCTTCCGACGACGGCCAATTGCGGATAGAGAAGACTCGGTGAGCGACATGAATGAGCCGCAAATTCCGCGTTTGAGCGTCGAGCAGGTGAGGCGTGATCTGGTCGTCCTCGCGTGCAGCGAGCGCACCTTTGCGGAGCGCGCCAGTGACAGCAAAAAAATCGGTCGCACGATCTCGCCTCATTGGAGGCTTGCCGGAATGGTCGGCGTGCTCGTCGTCGAGGTCGGCGAGCAGCTCATTTGGGTCGACGATGAGATGTGGAGCTCGTCGGGGATCAAAGAGGATTCCGCGGATTTGGCGGTCGCAAACCTTCGCCGCAAAACGCCGACGCCACTGCTCACGACGCGCATGCATCCGGATCACGCGGTGTTCATCATCGGTGAGGACGACGGTCTCGGATCCGGCCGCGTGATTTTGCACGACCTCTTCGCACCGCTCGCGAAGCTTCTCGGCAAGGCGTCGCTCCTCGTGCGCGTGATTCAAACGGGACTGGTGGTTTGTTGTCCGAACACGCCAGGTGACATGGCGTTCGTCGACGAGATCGTCTCAAAAGCCGAAAATCTTCCTGGATTCGTGGGCGGTCGTTGGCTCGCTTGGCTCGCAAGCTCCTGGGCCGAGATCGAAATCGTTCCCTGACCCCCCTTCCTCTTGACCATCTTTCGATTGGCGGCGACGGTCTTCGTGCAGTGGTGACCTCGCTCAAAGGCCTTCGCGTTCTCGTGATCGAGGACGACCCCGACGCACTCGACTTGAACGCGCGCATGCTCGAGCGGGCGGGTGCGACGACGTTGCTCGCCGCGAACATGAGACAAGCGATCGAAGCGTTTCGTTCGGGGAGCCCCGACGTGCTTCTGTGCGATTTGGATTTGGGCGAAAGCGTCGGCGGGTGCGATTTGCTCCGATCGCTCAACGACGTCGTCGGGCGAAGCATTCCGGCCATCGCGCTCAGCGGTACGTCGAAAGATCAAGCTGGTGAGCGCGCGCGCAAAGCTGGATTTTCAGCCTATTTGCAGAAGCCGACGACCGCACCTGCGCTCACGCGCGCCATCAAAGCCGC
Source organism: Polyangiaceae bacterium (assembly GCA_039937955.1). Taxonomy (GTDB): domain Bacteria; phylum Myxococcota_A; class Polyangia; order Polyangiales; family Polyangiaceae; genus JAICXU01. The sequence goes on from JBDTFL010000068.1 coordinate 2,229, forward strand.
CTTGAAACCTTAAGGTTCGCGACGCGCTGATGTTGTTCCTGTCGCGACGTAGGTCTCGAAATTCAGAGCACGCGCTGACGTTTGCCTACTCGCCCCTCGATGGAGCAAAAGGCCTCCAGGGCACTTTGGTGTTAACCCAATCCGAGCTTAGTTCGTCGGTATTTCAGCGTGTTATGTGGTGGCGCGTACCGTGCTTGAATGCAGGTGGCTAAGTGTATTTTCGAGACCTCGGAGGTTTTCCGAAATGACGTCGACCAGACTAGTCCTCACCGTTTCTTCACTCGTCACCATCGCCGTCGCAGGCGCGTGCAGCAGCAGCAGCTCCGACCTCACGCTTGGCGACGACACACCGCTCGGCGGTGATGCGGGCTCGGGCGCCGACAGCACCGTTACTGCAAATGACAGCGGTACGCCCGGTGACAGCGGCGCTCCAACCGACGCCGGCTCCGACGCACGACCCGAGCCGAGCTGCACGGGGATCGCGTACTGCGAAAATTTCGAGGACTACGACGACGCGGGTCCGCTCAAAAACAACGACATGCTCGGGCCGTGGAAAGTTTCCGT
>JBDTFL010000069.1:0-6263 GCA_039937955.1 Polyangiaceae bacterium
CTTTTTTCCGGGCAGATCGAAGATCGGGTCCGGTGGTGCCTCCGGAGGTTTCGAGCCCGGACGACGAAGGCCGTCGAGGCTTCCGCCGGGGAGCAAATGCTTCGGCAAATCCAAAACGCTCGGCATCGCTTCCGGATCGACGCCCTTCAGCAAGACGCCGGTGGCGGTGCGCGTTTCTTTCGTGACCATCATCGGGTTGATGACGAACGGCGCGACGCCGATGACGCCCGGCACGTTCTTCACCTTCTTCATCACGTCGCGGTATTCGCGGAAGCTGATCGAGTATTTCAGCACCAGCACGTGCGCGTTGACGCCGAGGACTTTGTTGCGGAACTCCTCTTGAAAACCACCAGTCACGCTCATGACGGTGACGAGCGCGGCCACGCCGAGCGTTACGCCGAGCATCGCGAACGAGGTGCCCACCGACACGAACGCCCGCTTTTTCGAGCCCATATAGCGAATGGCGAGCGAAAGCGGATAGCCCATCTGCGGCTTCTTCTACTACGTCGAAGCTCCCCCTTGTCGCATCAAATTCTGTATTCTGTGCCGGATGTCGCAGCGGAGTGAATCTTGAGCGAAGGTCCCAAAAGGCCTGTCTCGCGAGATCTTCCGCGACTCGACTCCGACACGAGCCCGACTCTCTCTGGTCAGAGGGCTGGTCAGACGGCAGGTCAGACGGCCGGCCAAATGACGGGTGCGATCAGCGGACAAACGGGTCCGGGGGTCGACCCGTCGCAGCCCAACGTTGCGAGCGCCGTCATCGAGTCGATGCCTGGGCAGTTCGTCAGCCCAACGACGATGACCGAGCTGAACAGGGTACCCGAGGGCCTGAGGCGCATCGCGCCCGCTGAAGACTCCTACAAATTCGATTCGACGGCACCGCCCACCGCCGCGGCGGATTCGATTCCGGATCCGTACATCGGCAAAACGATCGACGGTCGCTACTTCGTCGAACGCGTGCTCGGCGAAGGCGGAATGGGCGTCGTGTACACCGCACGCCACAAGATCATCGACAAGCGCGTCGCCGTGAAAGTGCTGCGCGGCGATTTCGCGCGCGACAAAGAAATCACCGACCGCTTTTTGCAAGAAGCGAAAGCAGCTTCTTCCATAGGCAATCCGCACATCGTCGACATCTCCGACTTCGGAACGCTGCCGGACGGCGCCGCGTATTTCGTAATGGAATTTCTGGACGGCAAGAGTCTCGGCCAGATCATGAACGAGAATCGTCCGGTGCCGGTCATGCGGCTCGCGCATCTCGCGAAGCAAATTGCTGCCGGCTTGTCGGCCGCGCATGCCGCCGGAATCGTCCATCGTGATCTCAAGCCCGACAACGTCATCGTCATCAAACGCGGCAACGACTCCGACTTCGTGAAGATCCTCGATTTCGGGATCGCCAAGGTCGGCGGCGAGACCGCACGCATCACGCGAGCCGGCAGCGTCTTCGGAACGCCGCATTACATGTCACCGGAACAGGCAGCGGGTGCATCGGTCGATCAACGCACCGACGTCTACGCGCTCGGCGTCATCCTCTATGAAATGGCTTCCGGCAAAGTGCCGTTCGACGCCGACAACTTCATGGGGATCTTGACGCAGCACATGTACAAAGCGCCGGTTCCCATTTTGGCGCTCGTTCCGCAGCCGGATATTCCGCCCGGCCTCGACGCGATCATTTTGAAGTGCTTGTCGAAGAAATTGGACGGCCGCTACGCGAGCATGGACGAGCTCATCGAAGATTTGACGACCGTCGAAAGCGGCGGAGTGCCGAAGGCCGTCGGCGAAATGATGGCGCGTTCGGGTGGTTTCAATTTGCCGGTGGATTATTTTTCGAACGGTCGCACCGGAATGCCGGCGCCGATCCCAGCGACACCACGCGCAGGCGCACGCTCGCGAATGCCGCTTTTTGCCGTCATTGGTGCAGTGGCGAGCATCGCGCTCGTCGCGCTCGTGGTGCTGCTGCTAGGCGGAAACAAAACGACGAGCGTCGCAGTCGTTCCGGCATCGGCAGCCATTGCGAGCGAAACGCCGGGCGCTCGGGCATCAGCATCTGCATCTGCAACCGCGCCCATCGCTGCCGCGACGCCGTCGACGCTCGTGCTGATCGGCACCGATCCTACCGACGCTCGCATCACACGCGACGGCACGGACTTGGGATCGCCACCCGTAGCGGTGGAAGTTCCGCAAGGGCAAAGCATCAACATCACGGTCACCCGACTCGGCTTTGTCACGCAGACGCTCACGATCGACGCCTCTTCTCCGAAGCAATTGGTGAAGCTCACACCGAACGTGAAGGCTTCCACGAGTCATGGTGGGCATCCGAGAAATAGCGGCGGGTCCGGATCGCAAGCGCAAGCGCCAATCGACGGCTTCAGCGATCCGTTCCTCACCCCCAAGCACTGACCGCCATCTTCGAAATGCTCAGTGCCCGTTGCCGTTCGGCCAATCGCAGCTGATGCCGCCTCCGGGACCCGTGGTCGGGCAGCTTGCGATGTCATTCAGCTGCGAAAAGCCGGGCGCGCTTTCGCCCGCATCCCCCGCGCACGCGTGGACACATGCATCTTGTCGCGGAACCGGACATGCGTTGATGCATGCAACTAGAGCGACGCAATCGCTGTTCGCGACGCACGCTTTTTCTTGCGAGCAGCAGGACGTGTCGAGCGCGGCTTGGCAGCTCTTGTCATAGTCGCTCGTGTAAAAAGTGAGCCCGCACGAGACGGCCGAGCCGCTGTCTCCTCCCGAGCTTGCGTCGGAATTTCCAGAGCCGGCGTCCGAGGTACTTCCGCTCGGAGTGCTGCTGCTACTGCACGCGTACGCGAGAGGTCCGACGATGAGCGCGATGACGAAGCTGAATGAGCGCATTTTCAATTCGTAGCACTTGTCTCGCGAACAAGGCGCTCGAGTTAGGGCGCGACGGCGTACGCGGTTCCGTTGAACGCATAGCGCGCGCTCGTCACTGTTCCCCACGGCAAGAGCACCGGCTCGATCGATCCGCTGCCGGGCGCTTGCTCGGCCCACGGAAAATTTTCTTTCGTGAAACCGGTAGCGCGGCCGGCGCTCGACATGATGTCGAAGCCTTTGCCGCTCTTCGCCGGAATGAATTGTACGAGGCCTTGGACGCGTTTGCCGGAGAGCTCGCGTGCGGTTTCGATCGAGAAAATACGGGTGATCGCGTTGTTGGCGATTTGATAGACGAGGAGCAAATCGACGTCGACCGCGGGGCCCGAGGATTGCGCGACATGCCGAACGCCTCGCACCAAAATGTCGGCGGCGCCGTCGCCGGTGAGATCGCGCGCGGTCAATTCGTGAACGTCCGCGTCCGACGAAAATTGCGAGAGGCTCAAATACGCATACGAGGCGCCGCCGCGAAATCCGGGGCCGAGAACGACGAGGTCGCGTCCGTAAAGGAGCACGCGCTCCGGACGTGAATCTTCGGCGACCGACACCTCGAGATCGGTTTTCGGTTTTGCGTCTGCAGCGACGCCGTGATCTTTCTTGTATAATGCAAGCAATTCGTTTCCGAGATTGCTCGCGCTGCCCGATCCAGAGATCGAATGAACGGGGGGCGTGGGCACGTCGGTCGGTGTCATCGCCTCGCGTCTGGTGATCATCGTCTTCTGGGCGTTCGGGTTCGGCGTCTCGTGCGCTTTGACGAATTTGCCGGACTGCAATTTGTAGGTTTGCTCTTTGACCGGGCCCCACGGCAAAAGGATCGGCTCCGCGTCGCCGACGATTGGCTCTTTGTAGCTCGATGCATCCCAACCCTGCGCGGCGTCGATGGTGACGTCGATCTCGTGCTCGCCGACGCGCAGCGCGTTGTCGATGCGTTTGGATCCGCTGGCGACCTCGATTTCGTGGGCAAATGCGGTCTGCGGCTCGTCGGTCGTGAAGCTCCATACCTCGAACCAATCGCGCGTCGAGCTGTCGGGGCGTGTGAAACGGCGACGCAAAAGCAAATCCGATTTGTCGTGACCCGTGACGCTGCGAGCCTCGAGCGAGAGTGTGTCCGCCGCAAGATCACGAACGAAATATTCTTTGCCGTGGCGATAGCCGGGGCCGCACACGGTGAGAAAATGTCCGTAGATGGAAATGCGCTCTTTCATCGCGTCGCCGGCGATGTCCGCATAGATATCGATCTTCGGATCGCCCAAATGTTTCGGCGCGAGCAGACCTTCAATCAACGATTGCTCGGGCTCGGTCGGAAGCGCAGGCAACGCGGACGTCGTCGACATGTCGCCGCTTCCGGTCGCGACCGTGGCGGAGCCGTTGGTGTAGCGCATCACGCCGCGCATGCCGACGCGTACCAAACGCGCTTCCGGAAATGTCGTCCACGGAACGGTCGCTTCGAACGTGTAGCCGCCCTTCGCGGGAGCCTCGACGATCTTTGCGCCGGGTACGTCGCGTCCTTTTTGCGAGCCCGCCCCGAACTTCACCGAGCCTGACGTTTCTCCGGGTTTTCCCGCGTAGAATGCGATCTCGTAGGGAACGAGCGCGCCGCCTGCGCCGGGGATCGCGAGGATGAGTGATGCGTGATCGCTGCCTACTTTGAAGCTCGGGTCGGTGATTTCTCCGGCGACGTAGATCTTCGAATCGTCGTATTGGAGCGCCGCCAGAAATCCGAGAGTCGATCCGTCGCCGCGAATGGATTGCGATGCGCTCGTGCGCGCCGGCCACTCGAGTGGCACGCCGTCGAGCTTCACGGGTGCCGCCGGATCGAGAAGCTCGAACTGCAATGACGATGCGGTTGCGCTCGAGGACGATCCGCCGACGCCCGCTCCCGCGATGCCGCCGTTCTTCGCCGCTTCGTCGGCAATCGAATCAGTTCCGTTTGCACCAGACGCGGACTTCGCGCCGTTCTTCGTGCTGCCAGCGCCGCCACCGCAGGCTGCGATGCACGCCAAGATCGACAATGAGGAGAGAGCCCGCGCACGCATGAATCAAGAATCTACATCAAAATCATTTCGTGATTTTGCTAACGCACCAAAAGCGAAAAGTTCCCATTAGCCGACAAAAAAGCTCGATTTCGCGTTGGCGTGCGCATTGTAAGCGCATGCTCGGATGCGTGTCAGGACAAAGGCGCGAAGGTCTTCAACGCGATGAATTCGTGCGGCGAAAAAGTCAGCTGCCAGTAGTCGCTGGAGCGCTTATCGAGCGGCGCACGAGCTTCAAAATTTCGATCACCGGAATGATCGAAGCCGAGAGCGCGATGACGATCAGCCATTCGGTCACCTGCATCGTGAACGTGCGAAACACGGGACGCAGACTAGGGATCGCCACGGCCACGAGATGAATCGCAGCGCTGGCGACTACGGCAATGACGAGCGGCTTCGAAATCACCGGACGCAGCTGAAACATCGAAAAAATGGCCGATCTACAATTGAACGCGTGAAAGAGCGGCGAGATAGCGAGCAGCGAAAATGCCGCCGCGCGCTCTTCGAAGAGTCCCGGGCCACCTATATTTCCCCACGGCCAAAGCTCCACGAGCAGCGCCGCAGATCCCATCCACACGCCGACGAACGCCATGTCGAGATACTCGCGTTTGTGAAGCAGGCCGCCTTTTGCTCTGCGTGGCGGCTCGTGCATTTGCGTCGGGTCCGGCGGATCGATTCCGAGCGCGAGCGCGGGCAGTCCGTTCGTCACCAAGTTGATCCACAAGATCATCAGCGGCGTGAGCGGCGGCACGCGCATGAACGAGCCTACGAAAACCGCGACCAGCAAACCCGCGTTCGACGACAACAAAAAATAAATGAACTTTTGGATGTTTCGATAAATCGCTCGGCCTTCGCGGACTGCTTCCACGATGGTCGCGAAGTTGTCGTCGGCGATCACCATGTCTGCAGCTTGGCGCGCGACGTCGGTGCCGTTCTTTCCCATCGCCACGCCGATGTGCGCTTCACGCAAGGCCGGCGCGTCGTTCACGCCGTCACCCGTCATCGCCACTACGTCTCCGCGCGTTTTGTAGGCTTTGACGATTCGTAATTTTTGCTCGGCGGTGACGCGGGCGAACACGCGAACGTTCTCCAGCTTCGCGTCGAGATCCGGCTCGCTCATTTTCTCGAGATCGGCACCTGTGATCGCGAGCGCATTTTTATCCCAGAGCCCGAGCTCTTGAGCGATTGCGACGGCGGTGAGCTTGTGATCGCCGGTGATCATCACCGCACGCACGCCCGCCGCGGCACACGCTGCAACCGCTTCTTTTACGCCGTTTCGTGGAGGGTCGATCATTCCGACGAGACCAACGAACGTGAGCTCGGTCTCCATTTCGTGAT
>JBDTFL010000070.1:0-3699 GCA_039937955.1 Polyangiaceae bacterium
TCGAACAAAATCCAAGACCTCGAATACAGCGCCACCCCTAATGGCCTGTCGCTTTTCATGCGATCGGGCGACAACGCGATCGACGAGGATCTCCATCAGCCGTACTACGTGGTCTGGACATTCAAACGACGCTGATTCGGCGATTTGAAATAAGTCCAGAGCGTGCACGCCGATCCCGACGTACGCGTGCTGTGATGCGGTGGAGTTTAAAAGGGAAAGCTTAGTTTCTCGCGAGCGTTCGAGCCCGAAGGCCTTCGCCCTTTTGCCGCAGCGTGACCGCCGGCGCGAGCTCGAGTCGCTCACCTGGCAAGAGCTCGACGCGAAATCGCTTCACTATCATCGCGAGCAGCAGCGTTGCTTCCATCATGGCGAAGTGATTTCCGATGCACACGCGTGGCCCACCGCCGAATGGGAAATAGGCGTAGCGCGGAATGTCCTTCGCGCGCTCGGGCGACCAACGCTCGGGATCGAATCGCTCAGGATCCGGATACCAACGCGCGTCGCGATGCACGATCCATTGACTCGCGACGAGCTGCGATCCCACGGGAATCGCGTGGCCGCGAAGCTCATACGGATCGACCGTCTCGCGTCCGACCGACCATGCCGGCGGATAGAGACGCATCGTTTCTTTGAGCACCCACTCGGCAAACGACAGTGAACGCGCGTCTTCGGCGGTGGGCAATCGATCGCCGAGAGCCTTAGTGGTCTCGTCGTGGAGACGCTGCTCGATCGCGGGGTTGAGGCTTAGGAGGTAAAGCGCGTGCGCCAGCGTGAGCGACGTCGTCTCATGACCTGCGAGGAAAAGCGTCATGACCTCGTCGCGCAGCTGCACGTCGCTCATGCCGGCGTCGTCGTCGTCGCGCGCGGCGAGAAGCGTCCCGAGAAGATCGCTTCGCGCCAGGCCTCGTGAGTAATCACGCGGCACGGGCTCATGAGAGTCGCCCAGCCCCTCGCGCCTTTTCGCGATGATGTCGTAGACGACGCGATCGAGAGAAGCGACCGCGCGGTTCATCCCAAGGTTGCGCGGTGTCGGTACCCACTTCGGGACCTGCAACATCGCCTCGGGGCTTCCCGAAAAAAATTCATTCACGACTTCCATGGCGCGGCTCACCGCCTCGACATCGGCCGCGTCCATGCTTGCGCCGAAAAGCACGTCGGCGACGACCACCATGGTGAGCTGCGACATTTCTTGGTGCAGGTTGATCTCTCCGCCGTCGCGCCAGCGCTCGAGCGCCACGTCTCCCACGCGCACCATCGCGGTCGCGTATTCGGCGATGCGTTTGGGCGTGAACGCTTGCGACATGAGCTTGCGCTGACGTTTCCACAAATCGCCCTCGCTCGTGAGCAGCCCATTCCCCAAGACGCGCCGTACGATTGCGATGCCGGCGTCGCGTTTCATGACCCGCGCGTCTTTCACCAAGATTCGCTCGATGTCGTCGGGATGGCTGACGAGGAACCAACAGGAACCGAACATCTTCAGCCGCACGATGTCGCCGTGCTCGGTAGCGAGACCTCGGAGCCACGGAAGCGGTCCGCGCACGAAACGCGCGAGATTGCGCACGCCGTAGCGGCCGGACGGACCGGGCAAGGGCGTGCTCGTTACGACGGCGCTCATGGCAGAAACGCTACCACGACAGTCTCGTGAGCACGCTGACGTCGAAGCTGTCCAACCGGCGGCGCATGACGTGACCTCACCTCTCGAAGTGTTATCGTTGGCGCCGGTGCAAACGGAACATTTCGATGTGTTGATCGTGGGCGCAGGCCTCTCCGGTATCGGCGCTGCACACCATCTTCAAACCACGTGTCCGAACAAGACGTACGCCATCCTCGAAGCGCGCAGCGAAATCGGCGGCACATGGGACCTTTTTCGTTATCCCGGCGTCCGGTCCGACTCCGACATGTTCACGCTCGGCTACGGCTTTCGCCCGTGGAAAGAACCGAAGGCGATCGCCGACGGTCCATCGATCCTCAAATACATCAAGGACACCGCGCACGAGCTCGGCATCCAGCCGCACATCCGTTTTCAAACCAAAGTCGTTTCGGCGGCTTGGTCGTCCGCTGCTTCTCGCTGGTCGGTCGTCGTGGAGACCGGCACTGACAAACAACGTGCAGAATACACGTGCTCGTTTCTCTATACGTGTAGCGGTTATTACAATTACGAAAACGGCTACACGCCGGAGTTTCCCGAGCGCGAGAGCTTCCGCGGACAGATCATTCATCCGCAGCATTGGCCGGAAAATCTCGATTATCGAGACAAGCGCGTGGTCGTCATCGGCAGCGGCGCGACCGCCGTGACGCTGGTTCCGGCGATGGCGAAGGACGCAGCGCACGTGACGATGTTGCAGCGTTCGCCGACTTACATCGTGACGGTGCCTGCTCAAGACGTGATCGCGGACTTCCTTCGCGCGCATGTTCCGAGCAGCCTCGCGCATCGTTTGGTGCGCACGAAAAACGTCGGGCTGGCGATGTTCCTTTTTCAACTGAGTCGCCGTGCGCCGAAGCTCGCCAAGCGTTTGATCCGCGCCGGGGTCGCGCAAAATCTTCCAGCGGACTTCGACATCGACGCTCACTTCAAGCCTCGTTACGAGCCGTGGGACCAGCGCCTTTGCCTGATACCCGACGCCGACTTTTTCCACGCCGTCAAGAAAGGTAAAGCTTCGATCGTCACGGACCGCATCGCTGCGTTCACGCCCAAAGGCATCAAGCTCGAATCGGGCGCCGAGCTCGAAACCGACATCATCGTCACCGCCACTGGCTTAGACCTCCTGGCCATCGGCGGCATCGACTTGAGGGTAGATGGCGACCCCGTCGACATCTCGAAATCCTATACCTACAAGGGCGTGATGCTGAGCAACGTCCCCAACTTCGCGTTCTGCGTCGGCTACACGAATGCGTCGTGGACCTTGCGCGCAGACCTCTCCTCCGACTTCGTGTGCCGCGTGCTGAAATACATGGATTCAAGGGGTTTCAGCGCATTCGTGCCCAAGCTCGACGGGTCCATGGACGCTGTCCCCATCCTCGATCTCAAATCGGGTTACGTCGAGCGCGCCGCCCATCGCTTCCCGAAACAAGGCACCCGCGCACCTTGGTACTTGCCGCAGAATTATGTATTCGACCGCATCACCATGAAGCTCGGTCGCATCGACGACGGCGTACTTAGGTTCTCGACTCGCGCGACGGTGGGCGGCGGTACGTGAATGCGCACGCGAACGCGCTGGTCGCGCACTTACCCGGCTAGGCGTAACTTTTGTTCATGTCATGTAGGATCTGCCAAGTGTCGCTGAGCAGCGGGGATCGCCAATGACGGATGGCCACGAGCAGGAATCACGAACGCCGCGCCAGCGGTTGCTTCTTTTCGTAGCGCTCGTTGCCGTGTTCGGACTCTTCTATTTTGCACAACACCTGGTTCCCCATTTCGGCGGCGCGATCGCAACCCTGACCGCCGTCGGATTTTTACTGCTCGCCGGAACGCTCTTCGGTGAGCTCGGCGACATCGTCGGCTTGCCACATCTCACCGGATATCTCCTCGCCGGCGTAATCGCAGGGCCGTTCGTTTTCGGTCTCGTCGATCACGAAACGGTGACGAATCTCGGCGACGTCGATCGACTGGCGCTCTCTCTCATCGCACTCGCAGGCGGCGCAGAGCTCAAGCTCGACCTTCTGACCAAGGGGCTCAAGAGTCTTGCGTGGGCGATGTTC
>JBDTFL010000071.1:0-3083 GCA_039937955.1 Polyangiaceae bacterium
CCAGCTCGTGATCGTGAGTGCACGACGCTCGCTGGCGCCATGGGTCACAGCACAAACACGGTTTTTGCAAAGCTCGCGCTCAAACATTTGAAACCAGAAATGCTCGATGCGCAGGCACGTGCGTACGGTTTCGACGAAGCCGTTCCGTTCGACGTCCCGACCGAAGCGAGCACGCTGAAGCTTCCGCAAGACGATCTTGGTTACGCGCGGACCGCGGCAGGATTTTGGAACTCGACGCTGTCGCCGCTGCAGGCGGTTTGGCTGAGCACGACGGTTGCGCGTGGTGGCGAAGCGCCGCGACTTTCGATTGTGCGCGAGCTCATCGAAAAAAATGGAGCGGTCACGTACGAAGCGCCGGCACCGACGGTCGTTCGTCGTGCGGTTTCAGCTGCAACTGCGCAAGCCGTCACGACGATGATGGAGAAGACGGTCTCCGAAGGCACGAGCCGCCGAGCCTTTCACGATGGCTCGGGACACTCGTATTTGCCTGGAATTGTCGTTGCTGGGAAAACCGGGACGCTCGCTGATCCCGAAACACATGCGCTCTACACATGGTTTACGGGCTTTGCTCCGAGCCACGCCATGCCTGGCGTGAAGCAAGTTGCGGTGGCAGTGCTCGTGGTGAATCGTCCGCAGTGGCACATCAAAGCCAACGTGATCGCGCGCGAAATGTTGCGCACGTACTTCGCCGAGCAAAACGCCGCGCACGTGACCGTGCCGTCGAGCGTGTCTCGAAAATAAATTTCGCTTACGTGGTGGGTTCTTCAATCGCGCTTGCGACGAAGCACCTTCGGCAACGCGCCTCGTAAGCCGCAGCGCCTCCGACGAAAAGCTGTCCTTCGTTCGCGACCAAACGCTGCGAGCGCGACGCTTGTCCGCCGCACGACACGCAAACCGCGTGGAGCTTCGTGACGTACTCGGCGGTCGCCATCAATTGCGGCATCGGTCCGAATGGTTGCCCGCGCGAATCTTGATCGAGGCCCGCCACGATCACGCGCACGCCCCGGTCAGCGAGCGATTCGACAACGCTTACGATCGCTTGATCGAAGAACTGCACTTCATCGATTCCAACCACGACGCTCTCTCTTCGGACGCGCAAAAGCAGCTCTTTTGCGTCCGTAACGGGAGAGGCGTCGGCGTTCATGCCTTCGTGGCTGACCACTTTCACGGCGTCGTAGCGGTCGTCGACCTTGGGTTTGAAAAGTTGCACGACCTGCTTGGCGAGCCGCGCGCGTTTGATGCGCCGTAAAAGCTCTTCGGTCTTGCCGCTGAACATCGATCCGCAAACGACCTCGATGCATCCGCCCCCGCGGGTCGATGCGAGATGCTCGCCGCTTTCCATCATCGGACCACCATTGCTTCAGGCCTTAGCCGAACAGCGCCGCGAGTAAAAGCGACACCGCGATCTATTTTAATTCCGAAAGCCGAGCTACGCGAAGGCGTCTAGAAGCGACGCAGCCGTCTAGGAAATCAGCCCGTGCTCTCGGCGATTGCGTCTTCGCGCCCGCGCACTTCGAGGCGGTAGCGGCTGTTGATCGTTTCGATGTAGAAAACCTCGCGGCCTGCGATACGGAGAACGCGCTTCACAGGCGTCGTCACGTACTCGTGCATGCCGTCGGGGAATTCGATCACGACGACCGAGCCCTTGCGCGGTGCCCGAACCAAGCGTCCCGCAACTGCGCGAGACCCTTTCCCAAGCTTGCGAAGCACTACGTCCACAGAAGTCACTTTAGCACCGCCTCGAGACGCGTCTACTGCGCACGCTCGCAGGTAAGCGAGGATTTGCGAAGGCTGGAGTTGGGGCGCTGCAGCATCTCAAAATAGATTGGGCAACGACTTGGGCAACGGATTGGGGCTTGACCATCTGCAACCACCACAGGCAAAGTCCGTGCGCCGCTCGCAAGAACCGGCTGCGCGGCATAAGGTGAACGGACCATGGGAAGATTCGATCGTAGAAAGTCGCAGAAAATGAAGCGTCGCAAGGCGCAGGTGAAGAAAAAAGAGCGGGTGGCGCGGCGCACTGCGGCACCAAAGAAGACGGGGACAACCACCCCGAAGAAGACTGCAAAAAAGTCAGCAGCGACAAAAACTTGACACGTATAGCCGTGTCCCTGACGTCGTGGAAACGCGACAGTGGGGGCACGGCACAGTCTCTTGACGATCGCCTCGTCCACATTTCATGACGCGACATCGACGCCTGCGCAGGCCAGAAGGTCCGATCAGTCGAGATGGACGGTTTCAAACTGCGCGTTGTGATGAGGCGCCTCGGGCGCAGCGGCGGGCCGTGGCTCGCCTAGCAGACCGATGTCACCGTCCGCGCGGGCTTCCGCGGTGAGCAGCCACCCGCCTTTCAAATCTTTCCAGGTTTGACGAAGCACGGTGTTGCGCAGCTCCTGCGTCGAAGGCTCATACCAAGACACGGCGACCGTGATGATCGCTTCGTCCTTCGAAGCCATTCGCAATCCCGAGAGCTCGACGTCGGCGATACGAATCGAATTGCCCCAGCTTTTGTGCGTCGCGAGATACACGCTCGCTTCACTCGCAGACACGTGCTCCATGACCATCTCCATGCGACCGAATCGCAAGTTGGTGGTGAGCTCACGCGCACCTTCTTGTGCTGCGGCGGCTCCGCTCGACGAGTTCAAACAACCCGTCGCTGCGCCGAGCGAAATGACGATGAGCGCTGAAAGCCCCAAAAAAGCAGGAAATCGCATCGCTCGAACCTAGTGCAGGCATGCGAGTTGGGCCCAGTTTTCGAAGTTTCTCGAGAAGCGCGCGAGCTCCGTTTTTCAAAATGGAACGGCGGCGACGAAATAAAATTTATCGAGACCACCGAAGGCCAGGCCCTTCGCGTAGCCGAGACGAAACGTGAAGCTGAGCACGTACGCCAGGTTTGCGTCGAACCAGAGCTCACCGCCGACGCCGGTTTTGAACTCGGCAGTCGTGACGTCGTTGAAGGCGCTTCCGTAGTCGGTGAAAAGATTGCCGCTGATGCGTGAGATGAAGACCGGCAACGTCGAGTAGCCGCGGTCGATGTTCAAAATCGGAAAGTGATATTCCGCGTTGAGCAGCGCGTAATTTCC
>JBDTFL010000072.1:0-2689 GCA_039937955.1 Polyangiaceae bacterium
AATTTTCAGATTCATGGTCGAAGGAAAAAAGTCTTCGCCGATGCCTTCGACCTTGTACGAAAACGGTTTCGTTATGCGTCCCGTTTTGACGAAGTCGTAATAGAGCGAGCCGACCGGATCGACACCAACGATCTGGATTTCAGGCTTTTTCTCCTTCAAATATTTGCCGGCGCCGCTGATCGTTCCGCCGGTTCCCATGCCCGCCACGAAGACATCGACGTCGCCTTGCGTCTGATTCCAAATCTCGGGACCCGTGGAAATGTAGTGCGCCTCGGGGTTCGCCGGGTTGTGGTACTGGTTCGCGTAGAACGAGTTCGGCGTCTCGTCCGCGATCTTGCGCGACACTTTGTAGTAGCTCCGCGGATCATCCGCATCGACATGCGTCGGGCACACGACGACGCGCGCACCGAACGCGCGGAGGTTCGCGATTTTTTCCTGACTCATCTTGTCGGGCATGATGAAGATGCATTTGTAACCGCGCACCGCGGCGAGCATCGCGAGTGACGCGCCCGTGTTGCCGCTGGTCGCTTCGATGATGGTGCCGCCCGGTTTCAGTCCGTCTTCTTCAGCGCGGCGCAGAAGATTTTTCGCGAGACGATCTTTGTGCGAGCCGCCCGGGTTCAAGAATTCGCATTTGACGTAAATCTCTGCGTCCAGCCCTTGGGCGACGCGATTGAGCTTCACGATCGGCGTATTTCCTGCGGCTTCCGTGATGTTGTCGAGAGCACCGTGCATCATGATTTTCGTCTCCGAGCGGCAGCGTTGCATTGGCCGGGTCGGCGATCAACCTGCGTCAGCTCATGGCTGCGAGGATCGCTCAGTCGTCGCCGGCGTCGCTTGCGGCGTCGTCGTCGGTGCTTGCGTCGTCAGTCGTGGCTGCATCCTCTTCACTGCCGGCGTCGAGCGACGAGCCGGTGCAGGAGATTGGCGCGACCACGAATTGTCCCGCGACGCACGAGGCACCGTAAGCGCCCGAGCCCGCATCACATGTCGACTGACATGCGAGTGACGTGGCTGCGACTGCGCACCTTCCGACGCCGATCGAGCAGGTTGTTGCTGAAACCGCGCCCGTTCCGTCGATCGTGCATGGCGTGCTCGCCGCCTGCGCGGTAAGCGTCCATTTTTTTTGCGTGCACGTGTATTCGACGAAGCCGCCGAAGCAGTCGTAGACGTTGTTGGAGCGAGACACGTCGAACGCGTCTCCAACGTAGGGACATATCAACCCTTCGTACGAGCAGCCTGCATTCAGGTCGAGACCGCTCAAGGCCTGCGGGCATTCCTCGCCCGACGAGCTCGAGCAGTCGATCCCTGCGACGAGCGCCACCAAAGCGAGGGGCAGTCCGAGCACGCGCCAATTTACGTTTGCGATCACGGCGTCAGTCTAGCAGTGCGCGTGCCACGCGTGATTTGTAGCGCGATCGCCGATCGACTCGAAATTAGGGCAAATCATGACGGGCGGTGACCACGACACGCGTGTCGACCCGAGGCTCATGCCGGCACGCACGGCGCTCGCAATGAATGTCCGGAGCGCCTCTACGTCTGCCCGCGCCATGAAGCTCCGATCACCGCTGCGCTCGCGCTATGCTCCCGCCATGAATCGCGCCCTCTTGTTCGCCCTCTCCATTTGTCTCGCGTTCGCGTCCATTGCTTGCGGCCCGCCGTGGAAGGTCGTCGTGCAAGCGAGCCCGAACCCCATGTCGGCTTCGAACAAATTTTTCGTCGAGCCGGTGAGCTTCGACAAGCTGAGTATCGGCGGCACTGACGAGGGCTCCTGGCAATCGTCAAAGGACGCGCAAGCGCAAGCCAGCTGGCAAGGCGACAAGCAGGCGATGGCCCAACAATTTTCCGCCGCGTTCGACGAAGAGCGCGAGGGCGTTCAGCGCGCTGGCGGTCCGCCCGGTGATTTCACGGTGAAGCCGCACATCACGTGGATCGAGCCCGGCTTCAACGCGGTCGTCGCATCGCGGCCGACTGAAGTGAACATCGACGTGCAGATCGTCGACGCCAAAGGAACGCTCGTCGACGAGTTCACCATTCATGCAACCGTCCGCGCGACGATCAGCAATGAAGCGCTCGGCAGTCGTTTGCGCGAGGCCGCGACATACCTCGGCAAGGTCACCGCGAAATATTTGATCAAGCGCACGGGCGGCTGAAATACAGGTCGTTTCGTCTATCCCCCATCGCCGTCTCCTGCGTCAGGTGCGCCGCCGTCGATCAGGCACGACACCTCGCTTTGTTGTACGACCCAATACCCCTGCGGACAGCTGGCCGTGGAGATCGCGCCGTTGCCGGTCGTGCAGTCGTACGGGCACGCGGGTAACGGACCGCCGCATGTCGCGAGCGAACAGGGCGTGCCTGCTTCGGGCACCGTCACCGGACATGCGGCCGTGATGTTCGGGCCGTCGGATTCGGCGAGCGCTTGCCACGTCCCGTTGTCGCATTCGAATCCTCCGCTGCCACAACATTCACATCCGGGCTGCGGATACGCGTTGCACAAGGTTCCCGTCGGTAAGGAGCACGCGGTTCCGGTTGTCGGTGGATTCGCCGGACACTGCGCGGCGGCGTCACCGCCGCTACCGCCATCTTGAGGGGTGCCAAAATTGGAGTCGCCGCATTGCGTGAGAAAGAGTGCGCCGCATGCCGAGCTCAAAAGCGCTCCGAAACCCAATGCCCAAACCTTCATTGGCCT
>JBDTFL010000073.1:0-2822 GCA_039937955.1 Polyangiaceae bacterium
CGACGAGCGCGATCGAGCTTCCACCGGCGGTCGTTGCGTCAGGCGCTGTGATGTCGAGCGAATCGACGCGCGTCGCGGTCGTGATCTGATCGGCGCGAGCTGCCGGGCTGGCCGGCGCTTGGATCACTGCGTGTTTCGTGACGACGACCCAATCTTGGTTGCAGTCGAGGTCGCCGAAGATCGAGACGCCGTTGGCCAACGTGATCTGCTCGCTGTAATTTCCGACGCACGCGTAGACCCGTTTTTTCTGGGACTTTGCGGTGTCGATTGCGGTTTGCATTTTCGAAAACGGATGGCCGCGCGTGCCGTCTTCGCTGCTCGCGGTGCCAGCGTCCGCCGATGGTGGCGCGACGAAGATGCCGAGCGTTTCGTTGACGACGCACGCATTCACGGCGGGCGTCGCAGTCACGTCGCAGCTCGGCGGAACGCTCGCGTCGGGCGCGGTGGTTCCATTTCCCGAGACGTTGGATGAAGGGCCGATTGAATCGTCGCCCGAGAAGCTACTGCTGCCGCAGGCAACAGCGGTGAGAGAGGACAGAACGAGAACCGAGGTGAACAGCTTTGATGTTTTCATGCCCCCGCATCGGCACCAGGCCCGACGCAGTTGCTAAAAATCGTCCGAAAGAGAAATTATTTTTTGGCGGACAAGGCTTGATCGAGATCTGCCCACAAATCCTCGAGCGATTCGATGCCGACGCTCAATCGCAAAAGTCCGTCGGTGATGTCGGCGAGGCGCCGCGTCTCGGCCGGCATGGTCGAATGCGTGGTCGATGCTGGGTGCACGAGCAGGCTGCGGGTGTCGCCGAGGCTCACGGCGTGCGTGATGGTTTTGACGCCTTCCAAGACGCGGCGACCGTCCTCGAGCGTGGCGACCTCGAACGACAAAAGCGATCCAAACGCATGCATCTGCGCGCATGCCACATCACGACGAGGATGATCTGGCAGCGATGGGTGCTGGACTTTTTTTACACGCGGATGCGATTGCAAACGCGTCGCGAGCTCGGCGGCGCTTTCGTTGCACGCACGCTGTCGGAGCGCGAAGCTGCGAATTCCGCGCGCCACGAGAAACGCGGCGAGCGGTGAAATCACGCCGCCGAATCCCTTGATCGACACATCGCGAGCGGTCTCGACGAGCGTGCTCGATCCGCAAATAGCGCCGGCGATCGTGTCGCCATGTCCGCCTATTCCTTTGGTTGCAGAATGCACGACGAGATCGACGCCGAGATCCAAAGGCGTTTGCGAGAACGGCGTCGCGAACGTGTTGTCGGCGATGGTGATGAGATTTTTGGATCGCGCGAGAGCAACGACCTCCGCGATGTCGGTGATGGCGAGGTTCGGATTGGCCGGCGTTTCAATGTATAATGCACGTGTTTTCGGCGTGATGGCTGCGGCGTATGCACCGGCGGTCGGCCCGTCGACGAACGTGGTGTCTATGCCGAAGCGCGGCAGTCGTTCGCGCATCAGCCGTGCGGTTTCCGCGTAGAGCGCTCGCGGTGCAACGACGTGATCACCCGCTGCGCACGTCGAAAAAATCGCACCGCTGATCGCCGCCATGCCGCTCGCGGTTGCGCACGCGGCCTCGGCATTTTCCAAAGCAGCGAGCGAGCGTTCGAGGGACTCGACCGTCGGGTTGCCCCATCTGCCGTAAATATAAGCGTGATTCTCGCCGCGAAATGCCGAGGCTGCTTCGTGTGCGCTGGCGAATCCGAACGCAGAAGACAGCACGATCGGTGCTTCGAGCGCGTGATACGCCCCGCCTTCGCCGTCCAAATCGCCCGCGTGAACGCACGCGGTGGCTAGACGATCCGCACGTTTTTTGAGCAGATCGGCGTACGTGATTTTCGGGTCGATCACGTGGCCAAAACTAGCGCACACGTCGCTTACGCGCACCGCATTGCTCGCAAATCGTTGTGATACCCTCGCTGGGTTATGGCCGAGGACGATCCGAAAGCGCCTCCGCCGGCCGCTCGCGCGCGTCGGTTGCAGACGAAGCCCCTCGACGACTCGAACGAATTTCGAAATGCGTTGCAAGCGGAGCTCCGCAAGCACGCGTTGCCGACGCTGCTGGTGGTTGCCGGGCCCGACGTCGGCATGCGCATGCTGCTCGACAAATCGATCGACGTAGGTCGCGATCCGGAAGCCGGCTTGCCGCTGCGTGACGAAAGCATTTCGTGGCGGCACGTCCGCGTCGAAGATCGCGGCGCAAATGTTTGGGCGGCGGTCGATCTTTCGAGCACCAACGGCACATTGCTCAATGGTCAGTCGTGCACGGATTCGGCTCTGAAACCGGGCGATCGCGTGTTCATCGGCAAAACGATTTTGGAGTTCCAAGAGCAAGACGCCATTCGTGCGGGCTTCAATAAGGAGGTCGAGCGCCTCATCACCGAAGACGATCTTTCGGGGCTTTGGGTGCGTCGCCGGTTCGATCAACAGCTCGAAACGACGGCCGCCGCGGTCGACGGCGGAAGCATCCCCTGTGTGAGCGTGATCGTTATGGATTTGGACGGCGTAAAGGGAATCAACGACACTCATGGACACGACATGGGCGCATTCGTCATCGGCGAGTCTGGAAAACTGATCGGCCGGACCCTCGGCGAGGCCGCTGGCGAACGAGCATTCGCGACGCGTTTCGGTGGCGACGAGTACGCAGCCGCGCTGCCCGGCGTCGCAAAAAAGGATGCGATGGACGTTGCCGAATCGATCCGCATCGCGATCAATGCGCACAAATACGAGCGCCGCGGCATCGTCGTGAAGCCTGGGATCAGCTGCGGCGTAGCAACACTTCCGGAAGACGCTGCCGATGCACAATCTGTTTTTCGCGC
>JBDTFL010000074.1:0-6481 GCA_039937955.1 Polyangiaceae bacterium
AGCAACGAGCTTCGCGCGTGAGTAACGTCGCGCCTTCATCCAACGCGCCAGCCCGACGAGAATGAGGACAGGCCCAATGATGAACCCGGCGAGCACGGCGAAGAAGAACAGCAGCGCGCGAAGCTCGGACCGAATCTGACGTCGTCCGCGATTGCCCTGAGCCCAGCTGTTGTTTCGAAAGGGGAGAGTAAAAATGTCGAGCCACGCGGACATCATTCAGATCGGAACCCTTCCGCCTTTCGGACGCGGCGCGCATTTGTCCTCGGTGCCTTTGCCGGCTTCACACTTGTCGTGGAAACAGTAGCCCTGCGTCGCGACTTGATGATTTCTACAACTGTAGATCGTGCCTTTTTTTCCGTGTGGAAAGTGCGCTGAGTCGCCGCAAAAATCGCCGTCCGGCATCTTTCCGCAGTCGTTGTTTTCAGCGGCATGAAGGTAACAAGCAGCCCACTCGTGCGGATAGCCGCGGCTCGCAGGTGATTCATTTTGCTGCACGACATTGATGGTGTCGCCCGAGACGCTGTCGACGACCGCAACGTGTCCCGAGCCGTGGATGCCGTGTGCGTTCGCGCCGAACACCACGAGGTCGCCGTGCATCGGATTGCTCGTTGCGGTCATGGCGGGCGGATTTTTTGGGCATAGCTCGGCGGCATCCTTCACGTGCCATCCCATCGGAACGCCGAATGCGAAATGCTCGTAGCGCGCTGCAAATTCGACGCACTGATATCCGAAGCCGCCTTCCGTCTGGATCCAGCCCGCGCCGCCGGAAGATTTTTCGGTGGTGCGCCCGTCGTTCGACCACACGTTGAAGTCGCCGCAAAATCCGTAGGCGGGAATGCCGTCGACTTGGGCGAGCGGCTCTTTTCCGCAAATCGAATTCGGAAATCCAACGGCCTCCGCGGAGGATCCGGTGAGCAAGAAAACGCCGATCGCCGATAAGGCCAACCCTGCGATCGAGAAAGAAAATGAAGATCGGTTGCGCATCGTCGGGGCTCCCTCAAGTGTGCAGCGCGATGACTGCACGCGATGAACCCTACGACTCGACCCCGAGCGAGGAGCGCCAACCAGCGGCAAACGCGCGCCAAGGAGCGTGTGCGAAATATTCAATTGCCTGCACCTGGAGCGAGCGACTTCGCTCTCTGGCAATCCAGATCAACAGCGCGATCGACGTCGACGATTTGCACATCGACCATCGCAAAATCATCACGATCGACCGAAAAATCGCCTACTGCGGCGGCGCCAAAGTAGATGCGCAATACATGTTTCACGTGCCGTTCGATCCGACCAAAAGTGCAGAAGCCGAGGGATCGACGCGATAGAAAGGTCTGCCAGTGTGATCTGCAAAAATGCAGACGTGGGCGCGATGAACCTATTTCGCCGCGCGTAAGACGGCATCGATTCCAGCTTCGCCGCCGATCAGCCAATAGAGACTCGTGGCGTCGACGCTGATGCTCGAGGGATTGTCTTGTCCGCTTGCGAGTGGAACCGTCGCACCGCCGCCGATCGGAATTTTCGAAAGCCTTCCCGTGGGCTCGTTCGATTTTATCCCGTCGCTGGACGTCCAGTAGACGAACGTGCCGTCGGTCGCGAAGCTGTTGATCTGATCGCTGATGAGCGTGCTCGTAGAGCCACCTGCAAGGGGATAGACCGTGATGGCGCTCGCCAAATTCGTGCTGGGTGCTCCGCAATAGAGATTCGTGGCGTCCACGGCGAGCACGTCACAATTGGACACATTTTTTGCGATCGACGTCGGCGCAGATCCACCGCCCACCGGGGTGCTTTCGAGAGTGTCTCCATTGAGCCAGTAGACATTGTTGCTGTCCGCCGCGATCGTCGTCGGCACGTAGGGAGCCGTGGCTCCGCCCGACTCCGTGCTCTGTACGACGACGTTCTGCGTCGTCGAGCTTCCATCGGCCGACGCCGTTCGAATGAAATAGCTGTTCGTGCTTTCGTCGGGATTGAGATCGCTCTCCGACCAAATGACGAGCCCGTTGACGACGATCAGGTCGGCGACCCGGGTATCGAACAGCCCGCTCGCGCCGACGTTTACGGTGAATTTCGTGGCTGCAGTCGGCGGGTCGAAACAGTCGATGCCCTCGATCGTGTAGCCGCAAACCGACGTCCCGTCGCTCGCGAGCGTTCTGAGAAATTGCACGCTCTGCTTGACGATCGGACCACCCCCGTCAATACGTGCACTATACAAATACGCTTGAGTATCTTGTCCATCGATCCAAAGCGCATATCCACTCGCGACGACGAGGTTGGTCGCGTCGCTGTCCGGAGTTGCAATGACGGTCTCCGGTGAATCTTTGATCCCGAGGACCGACGCGCAGCCGGTGAGCGAAATCGCAAGGAGCAATGCGTTTGCAAGGCGCATCAAAAAGTTCCTTTCATCGAAACGCCGCCACCGCCTGGCGCCGCGCTCGGCGAAATCGAAATGCGCGCGCTCGGGGTTGCGGCGGCCTCTGCGCGTGGCGCAGTGACGAATAGAACCACGCCGCCCGCCGCGAGAATCCCGCCGGAAATAAAAAAGATCGTCGAGGCTGTGGCGTTGCCGACGGCATCGTCGTGTTTCTGTTGCGCCTCGACATTGCCGCAGCTGATCGGGAGCGCACATTGCGCGCTCGACCATTGTGAGCTTGCCGACAGTCCGAGAAATCCACCGACGGCGAAGCCCAGAACACCCACCACCGTCAACGTTGCGCCAAGCGCCTTTTGCGCATTGAACACCCGCGGCACGACCACTTCTGCCGACGGTTTTGCGGCGATGACGGCGTGCTCCGCAGGTTTCGTCGGCGCGCCGATCACCGCAGCTTCATGCAGCGCTTTGTCACCATCGTGCACGAGAATTTTTTTGGTGACCGGTGCCTGCCCCGCAACCTGAAATGAGAGCTCGTGCGTTCCGGGATCGATCTCGCGTGGTGAGCCGTCTATCGAGTCGACCCACGCGGCGCCGTCGACCGTCACGTGAACGTCGGTAAGATCATTTCCATCTCCATCTTTGACGTCGAGCACGATGGTCGGAAGCTCGCGCTCGACGGCGTCGAGTCGTTCCGTGCAGTCGTTGCGCACGGCGGCTGGACATGCCGCGTTGCTGCAAGCACGTAGCAAATCACGTGCGCCGAGAAGCTTGTGCTCGTGGACGAGATCTTGCGCGGCTTTGTTCGCGTCGATGCACTGCGCTTTCGAAGGGTCCGCCGCCGCATTTCCCGCGAACGCGACGACGCCGACAAACGGGATGACAAATAAATTTGCGAAACGATTCATCGATCCTCTCACGGGTCAGAAAGATGGGAGGAGGTAGCTGACCCCCACGAGATTTTCGAACGCGAGCGACACGTTGTTGTTGATCACGGCGCCGATGCCCGCAGTGTACCCAATCTCGAATTCGCGGTGCTCTCCGAAGCGAATCGTGACGGGTGATGCTTCGAAGAAAAAATACGGGGAGAGACGGGTCTGTTGCGCAACAATGGTTTCGGAGTTCGATGGTAAGCCATTGAGCGACCACGCACCGACGTTGGCGCCGAACCAAAGCGTGTAGAGCGCACCTACATTGAAACGAAGTTGCGCCGCCGCACCGAGAGACCACATGAGCTTCGAGTCATCGACTTTCTCTTGATGGCCGACGCCGAAAACGATCTCCGGTGCGACTCGAAAATCGAAACCGGGTGACGCGCCGATGTTCACGAAGGGTGCGATGCGGGCGCCGGCACCGTTCACTTTCGCGACCGACGTCATCAGTTCTGCAGTGCCGCCGAAATGAACGCCGCGTCGATCGCCGAAGGCTCGCGCCGCTTCGGAAGGCTCTAAATTCAGACTCGTCGTTTGATTCGGCATCACCGACACGCGCGTCGTCTGCGAGCCGCCGCTATCGAAAACAACCCGAATCGCGTGCGTGCCTTGGTCGATCGCCGGAATGTCGAGCGGCGCAGTACCACGCTCACCGCCGTCGATGAAAATGTGCGCGGACGCGGTCGTCGTGATCACGAGACGCCCTGGCTGGAGAGGGCTGCTCGATGTGTCGGGCTTGCTCGGACCTTGTGGCGTCTGCGTTGGCGCCGCGCTTTGCGGAGCGCTCGTTGCGCCGTCATAGACGACGTGATCTATCTCCGCTGCAGCGATCGATTGCACGGTGCCATCGGCGAGCTTGATCTTCACGCCGTCAGTGGGCGTTTCACTCATCACCGTGCCGCGCATGCGTCCCCCATTTTTCAGGAGGACCATGTCATCGGCGTGCGCGGCCGAGGCGAGCAGCAAGAGCGTCGCAGCGATCGCGCGCGGAACGTTTTTTTTGAATGTCGAGTGCGCCGCGCGAAGCGAGTGCGGACTTGGATTTCGATTGTCGAGGCAGGGCATCTGTCGAATGCGGGTTCGGATGCTGAACACGAGCCGCGAGCCTTTCACGGTCGCGCCCTTACATTCCATAGTCATTTCTTTCCGGTCGCGTCCTCCAACCCGAGCGCGCATCCCGAATGCTCCGGTGCTCGAGAGCACGGGGCCTGCAACGACGAGCGTTCCCTTCTCGAGCTGCTCGGGTGAGAAAGAAGTGCAAAGGGTGTTCCGCGAGCGAGAGCCGTACGCGCGGGTTACGGATTGCGATTTATGCGCGGTTTTTGACCTCAGACGGACGATGCCGACCGAGCCGCTCGTCTCCGCAATTCGCATTCTCGTCGGCGAGCC
Source organism: Polyangiaceae bacterium (assembly GCA_039937955.1). Classification (GTDB taxonomy): domain Bacteria; phylum Myxococcota_A; class Polyangia; order Polyangiales; family Polyangiaceae; genus JAICXU01. The sequence goes on from JBDTFL010000074.1 coordinate 4,681, forward strand.
GAAAAAACAAGCGCGAAAGCGACGCCCCAAGTGATCGACGCCGACGAGCGAGAAAGGCCTTAGACGTAGAGATTGGCGTCTTTTTCCGGTCATACGGCGCGCCTCTGCCTCGTCCGTCCGCTATCTCATCTCCATGATCGCAAACCAAACCGGACCGTTCGAAGGCGGGCCTCGTCTTCGCATCGATCCATGGGCAGCGATCGCCGGACCGATCAGCAAGGTGATTTTTTTCGTCGCGCTCGGCAGTGCCGCGCTGTCGGCGTCTGCGTTCGCGCACCAATCACGAGGCGGCTCGATGCTCGCGCTGACGGCGCTTGCTCTCACAGCGGCAGCGACCTTGCTGCATCTGGCGCGCTTCGAGCGGAATCCGAACGCGCCTCGAAATTTTCGGTCGCTCATCATCGAAGACGGCGCGAGCCCGAACAAAATCACATTTCGCGGAGTCGCGGGGATGCCCAACCTCGAGGTCGGCTTTCGACTTTGGCTCGGCAGCGCCGGCGTTTTTGGAACGTTTTGTTTTCTTCTTCTGACCGTCGCCTTTCTGCGCGACGCCCAATGGCGCGATTCGCTCGGCTGCCTCGTCGGTGTCGTCGCCTCGGTATTTGCCGCTTATCGCGGAATCGGTGGGCTCGTTATTCGAAACGCGGTCGCGATCGACGGCGTGACCGTTCGTCTTTTTCCGCCGCCTGGAACGGTCGTCGACGCGCGCGTCATCGTGGGCGCAGAACAGTTTCGCCTCGAGGCGCGGACCACGACCCTGCGTGACCATGGCCCCGTCGGTCAGACGCTCGTCAAATTCACGGCGTGGGAGCTTCAAGTCGTCGCGCATGGACGAGCCTTCGCGGTCGGCCAATATTTTCCGCACGAGCAAGCCGACGTCGCAAACGAGCTCGTCGCTCATCTCAACGCGAAGCTGACGCGCTCACCGCTTGGATGATCAAGCTCGAAACATAGTGACTATTTGATCGCCAGATCGAAGAGCGCCGATCCGGATTTCCCTCCGGGTCGAGTACGAAGGCGTCATAGTACCCCGAGGATAGCCCATTCACCGGTCCGACCTCACCTCGGTGGAAGGAACGATTACCGTCGTCGAGGAGAAGGGTAGCGCCGGCGACGCCTATCTGGAGTTCTACGTCGACAAGCGAACCACACGCTTCCGCGTTCCTGTCGACTGGTATGCCAGCTCGTTCGATCGCGCATCCTTCAAGAGCGCCGCGCATGCGGGAACGGAGATCACGTTCGACGTGGAAACGACGCAGCTCGCGAAGCCGCTCGAGCCCGCCACTGACCACGTTAGTCGGCGGCTTGGCACACGCCCATGGCCTTAGCGAAATCACCCGCACTTCCGGACTGGCTGAGTCCAGTGTCGCAGTCAGCGACATTGTCGACATGACCCGCTCGAGATGCAGCAGCACGCGCTCAATCATTACGGCCGTAGAGGCAATCGGGCGCGGTGCGCATCGCTGTTACATGGGGCCGTGCTCGAGTGGTGGCGCTGGTTGCGCCGTCGCTCACAGCGCGGCCTCTCCTGGGAGGCGATGTCTCGGCTCTTGCAGCGTTACCCGCTGCTGGCGCCGAGCGCAGCGCGCCCCGCGTAGCGAAGCTGTGTCTCGAAGAGCGGGATGCGGGAATTCTGCACGTCCGGATCCGTGGGGGCCCCGGGAAGGCAACGACCCGGGGCTACCGACCACCGCCGAGGAATTTCGAGAAAATGCGCGACCAGCAACAGGCATTGGAAAAGGCGAAGAAGGAGGCGGAGCAGCAAGCGAGAGAACGCGAGCTCCTCGGCGGGGGCAAAAGC
>JBDTFL010000075.1:0-9788 GCA_039937955.1 Polyangiaceae bacterium
CCGATCTTGTAGTTGACCCCGGTGTAATAAAGAACGCGCTCGGTCGTCGTGGTTTTACCCGCGTAGATATGAGCCATGATCCCGATGTTTCGGGTTCGTTCTAGGGGGTATTCGCGGGGCATCGGACGGGGTTTGGGCGGTTCCTCAAAATCGCGAAAATTCGGCTCTTGAATGCAACAAACCCTCTCTGGTCCCTTCCCTGCCTATTTGCAGGGAAGCCCGGGCGATATCCCGGGTGGCGTCCAGAGAGGGTGTCGGGGTGCTGCTTGGTGATTCGAAAAGAGCCTGATTTCAGCTGCTTTGCGAATCGATGAGCAACCCGATCCTTATGTGTTGATGTGCATTTCGAAGAGCAGATTCCTCGGGATAATTGGGGACCGGCTTTCTACCAGTGGGGCGCGGGATGTCAAGATGCGGCTGAAAGTGAGTCGTTAGGCGATTTTCATCTTCGAAATGGCTCGTGCGAGAGCGGTGTCATCGCCGTCGAATGCCGCTTCGATCGCGGCGTTGAGCTCGGGCACCGCGCTTGTGTTTTCTTCGACACGGACGCGCGGTGCATTTTCGCCTCGAAGCGCCAACGCCGCGCCGATGCGGACGTCGGGTTTCATCGCGGCGTTTCGGACGATGTCCTCGAGCAGCTCGCGCGGAGTCGCCGCGACCCGATATTGCTCGTGTGAAATCGTCGCCGCCGCTCGACGCCACTCTTCGATGCTGCGATCGCCGCGCTGCAGCATGTCTGCGAGCTGCGAGCGAGCTTCACGGAGTGACGCATGAAGCGCGCGCGCCTTTTCGATGCGCTCGACGAGGGCGCTCGAAATCGAAATCGTGGCGAGTTGCTCGAGGCCAACCGGCTCCGGCGACGAAAACGCCAGCTCTTCGCCGGATAACAAGTGAAGCCTTGCTCCTCCGAGATCGTGAGTCGCAAAACGAATGTCGTCGTAGCTCACGAATCGTTTTCGCCTGCCGCCGCCCAAGCGGATCAATATGCCGTCGGTACCGACGCGAAGCCGCGTCCATCGCCGCCGATTGACGAGAAAGACTGTGAGCACTGCGAGGCAGCTCACTAGTGGCGTCATCACGCCAGCGGAGAGATGAAATGCGAAGATCCCGATCACAACGGCCGCCGTCATCGCGGCCGCAAGCAAAACGCCGCGCAGAGCCATCTCCCGCAAGACGCGGCCACTCTGACCGACGTAAACGATGTAGTCGGCTGCGGCATGACCCGGATCCCACCGTAATTCGGCTGTAAATGCCTCCGCCGCCTCGCGTGAATCGAGCACGACGGTGGTTGCGCGGAACCTGCGCCATCCGCGTTCCCCGATGAGAATGGCGCCCGCTCGATCTTTCGCCGGGTAGATTCCGCTGATATTTTTCTGAGCGAGGATGGTTTGTTGGTCGAGAAGAAGAACGCCCTCGCGCACGCTCGCCACGCCAAGACGACGCCGCGGATGACGCTTCGAAAACAACGAAAGCCCGACTGAGGTCGCTAGGGAACCAACGACCAACGGGAAAAAAAGTAGCCGCTGCTGGCCCAAAAAAATCAAATCCAGCGCCGGCAACAGACCGATAATCAGAGCGAGCATAAGCAACGGCAGACGAGGTTGCTCGACTTGAACCGCAAAAGAGCTCGGCGAGGATTCCGGCACGCGGCGGGTTTAGCGCGCAGCGTGGAAGAGTCCACACAAACGAAAAACGAGACGCCCCGGGAAGAACGCCTCGCCTCTCGTCACTGCTACGCACGGACGATCGCAGCGGTTTCAGGGCACGGGCAGATCATGCTTTTGGGTAGCGCATCGGCTCTGCTCGGCGTCGCGCTCCCCTGATTTTGCGTGTAAGGAGCGTTTTGTGATGATCGAAACACTCGTCCAGCGCTTTGCGAACGAAGTCGCAGCGGGAAAAATCTGCGTGCCGGATCCGATCGCCGGCGAGCCGTATTCGCGCACCGTCGTGCATCACGACGAAGCGTGCGAGGTGATGATCGCGAAATGGCGCGGCGCTTGGTGCGCGCCACACGATCACGGTGGCCGACGAGGATTGGTGCACGTCGTCCGCGGCCGCGTCGAAGAAGCGAGCTTCGGCAGCGTCACCGAAAGCACCGTAAATTCTCGAATGAAAACGATCCGCGCGCTCGGCGAAGGCGAGAGCTTGCGCTGCGGCGGCACCGACGTTCACGCATTGCGCGGCGACGACGGCACCATCACCGTGCATGCGTATGCCGGACCCGACGCCGATTTTCGCGTGTTCTCCGACGACCTCGACCGCGTTTGGAAAGTTCCCGCAGCGCACGGCGCATGGATCCCGCGCGACGAAAAAACTGCAGAGCAAAACACCTCATCGAGTATCGCGAAGCGCGTCGTCTGGATCGGCTTCACCACCAAATATCGCGGCGGGTCTCGCGAATTTGCGCGCGCCGCAAAAACGCTGGCCGACGCAAAGCGCTCGGAATTTCCGGACGCCGAAGTTCGCATCGTTCCGCTCGAGCTCAAGTCGCAATTCGTCGACGCCATGAAATCGCTCGCAAGCGAAAACGAGATCATCGAGGAGCTCCACTTCATCGGGCACTCCGGCATGTACGGCGTGATGTTCGGCTCGACGAAATGGCCCGAGCAAATGAGCCCGCACGAATGGCAGGCGCTCGCGATTCCCTTCTCCAAAAGCGCGCGCGCGTATTTTCATGCGTGCCGCACCGCGCGTTGGTTCGCGGGATTTTTCGCGAGCATCTTCGGCGTCGAAACGTTCGGCCATCACGGCTACACCACGATGAGCAAATCGCCCGAACGCTTCACGCGTTTGAAGAAAAATAGCGATCCCGTTTTCATCGTGAGCTGTCCGGGGAAAAAAACCCACGGCCTCTCCGGCAGCATCCAAAAATACGTGATGCATGCACGCACATTTCCCATGACGCGTTTCGTGCGCGGTGAATCTCCCGAGCGCGCGAGCTACGACGCCGTCGCTCCTCTTTATGCGGCTGCGTTCGAGGACATTCGTCTGCGCAAAGCGGAATGGAAATGGCTCACGGGCGAGCTCTCTAAAAATGTTTCTGCGCCGCGCGTGCTCGACATCGGCTGCGGCACCGGAAGCATGCTCCGCGCACTGGCACCACGCATTGGCAAATCGGTCGGCGTCGACATCTCACGCGGCATGATCGACGAAGCGAACCGCAGCCAAAATACCGAGCAATTGTCATTCAGCGTGATCGACGGCCCCCATCTTCCGTTCGCAGACAATAGCTTCGACATCGTCACGTCGTTCTTGTCGTTTCGTTATTTGGATTGGGATCCAATCATCCGCGAGATCGCGCGCGTGCTCACGCCTGAAGGTCGTTTCTTGTTGGTGGATATGGTGGAGCAGCCGTGGGATCTGCGCGCGGCACCCCTGCTGCTCCGCGGATTTTTACGCACCGCAAAATCGCGACTGTCGGGCGGACGCCAGCATCGTGCGTTGCGCGAGATGGTCTCGAAAAAAGAGTGGAAGCAAATGGTCGCCACGAATCCGATCCGCGCCGAGCACGAGTACCGCTGGTATTTGGAGTCGCGATTTCCGGGAGCTCGCTTGGCGACATTGGACGTAACGCGCACCAAGCGGACCGTCGCGTTTGCCAGTACGCCCATGAGCGACGCGCGCCTCACGCCGCTCGCATTTCCGTGACGGGCAACCTCGGCATCGTCGATTGGGGAATCGGCGGGCTCGGCGTCGTTAGTGAATTGCGTGCATTATGCACAGAGAAAGGCCTCGTTTTGCCGGCGATTTCTTATTTGTCGGATACGGCAGCGGCGCCTTACGGAACCCTGAGCGCACGCACCCTCGAAGCGAGATTGCGCCTCGCGATCGGATTCTTGCGCGACCGCGGCGCCTCACGCATTTTGCTCGCGTGCAATGCTGCATCCACGGCGCTGCCACGACTTTCGGATCTCGACGACGTACGCGGTGTAATCGCACCGACCCTCGAGCTCATCTCCGAAAGTCGGAAATCGGCGCGCATCGTGGTCATCGGCGGACGCCGCACCATCCTCTCGCGCGTTTACGCATCGGCACTGCGTGCGCGTGGTTTCGATGTCGTGCAGCGAATCGCGCAACCGCTATCGGGATTCATCGAGCGAGGGGAGCAGAGCTCGCCGGCATTCGAACAGGCGGTCTCCCGGATCCTTCGACCGGTCATGCACTATAATGCACTTGTCCTCGCGTGTACGCATTATCCTGCAGCATTGCCGACCTTCGAGAAACACTTCACCGGTCAGGTCATCAACCCGCTGCCCGCAATCGCGCGCGCATGCTGCTCCACAAACCTCTCGAGGCGCGACGAAGACGATGCGTTCTTCACGACCGGCGACACGCAAGCGATGAAACTCGCGGCCGCAAAAGCGTGGCAGATCGAAATCACCGCAAAAAAAGCCGAAATTTGAGCCACAAAACGAAACAAGGCGACCCTCTCGGATCGCCTCGCTTGCTTGGAAACGCTTCGGTCTACCAGCGGTAGTGAGCGAATGCTTTGTTGGCTTCCGCCATCTTGTGCGTGTCGTCGCGCTTTTTGACCGCGTTGCCGCGACCGTTTGCTGCGTCGACGAACTCCGCTGCGAGACGCTCGCGCATTGTCTTCTCACCGCGATCACGCGCGTACGAAACGAGCCAGCGCATCGCGAGAGCAACACGACGCTCCGGACGAACCTCGACCGGCACTTGATACGTTGCGCCACCAACGCGGCGGCTCTTCACTTCGAGCTTCGGCTTCACGTTGTCGAGCGCCTTGCGGAACACTTCGATCGCGTCTTCCTTGAAACGCTCGCCGATCACGTCGAATGCGCCGTACAGAATTCCTTCTGCAGTCGCCTTCTTGCCGCCCAACATTAGCGTGTTCGTGAATTTCGAGACGAGCTTGTCCTTGAATTTCGGATCGGGAAGAATCTGGCGCTTGGGTACTTCGCGGCGGCGGGGCATGTTTTCTTTTTCTCTTTATCTTGATCTAGAAATCAGGGCGTCTTGAATCAAGACTTGGGTCGCTTGACGCCGTACTTCGAGCGCTTGCGATTGCGATTGATTTTGTTGGTCGACGACGGACCGATGGCGCCCGAGGCGTCGAGGGTTCCGCGGATGACGTGGTAGCGAACACCCGGCAGGTCCTTCACGCGACCGCCGCGAATGAGCACGACCGAGTGCTCTTGCAGGTTGTGGCCTTCACCCGGAATATACGAAGTGACTTCCATTCCGTTGGTGAGACGAACGCGGCAAACCTTGCGGAGCGCGGAGTTCGGCTTTTTCGGCGTCGTCGTATAAACGCGGACGCACACGCCACGCTTCTGGGGGCAGGACTTGAGGGCGGGCGACGCGGTCTTGAAACGCGCGGCGAGCCGGCCATGATTGATGAGTTGATTGATCGTCGGCATTCGGGGACGCGCACTCTACTTGCGGAGCGCATCGTGTCAAGCCTCGAAACCGCCGCAGATCGCTATATTTCTGGCTATATCGGGTTCCATGCCGATTGGCGCTCCCCTTGATGCCACGCCTGAAGAGGTTCGTGCCCTGCTAGCACCGCTTCGCCACGATTTTTCGGTCGCTTTGCACGCGCTGGGCAATCCGTTCGCGGCGGGCGCCATCATTCGCGTGGCGCATAATTTCCTCGCAAAAGAGGTTATTTTCATCGGACAGGCGCCGATTTACGAGAAAGCGTCGATGGGCATGCAGAAGTACGAATCGGTGGTGCGCCTGGACGACGACGCGGCTTTTTTCGAGCACACGAAAGGTCGTCCGGTTTGGGCGGTCGAAAAAGATTTGGCGAAACGCAGCCTCTACGATGCCGGCGAATTTCCGAAAAATGTGGTGTTCGTCTTCGGAAGCGAGCGCGCGGGGCTCGATACTGCATTCGTTGCACGATGCACGGATGTCGTGGGCATCCCGATCTATGGCGTGAACAACTCATTGCCGGTGGCCATCGCTGCGGGAATCACGATCGCTGAATGGACGCGCAGACGCTATGCCGGAGGCCGAAGCGCTTAACGTCGAAGCCGAGCGACGCGCAGGCGATCTGGGCAAGCAGCCTGTTTACGTGCGGGCCGTAAGCACGGGGCTCTCTTGCGTGTGCCCGCGCGCTCATCTAATCTTTGAAGTCCACACGATGAGTCAATCCGCGCCGACTTCGCACCCGCTCGACTCGAGCTTGCCGAAGGTTGGCGACCTTCTCGCAGGAAAATATCGGATTGAACGCGTGCTCGGCCAAGGCGGCATGGGCATCGTCTTCGCGGCGAACCACGAGCTGCTCGGCGTGCGCGTCGCGGTCAAATGTCTGCTGAGCGACATCGCGTCGAGCACTGAAGCCGTCACGCGCTTCGTCAACGAAGCGAAAAATGCCGCGAAGATTCAGAGCGACAACGTCGCGCGCGTGATGGACGTCGGCACGCTCGATGGCGGTCGTCCGTACATGGTGATCGAGTTTTTGGAAGGCGACGACCTCTCGAAATTGCTCGAGCAGCGCGGCGTCCTCTCGGTTCAAGAAGCGGTGGACTACGTGCTCCAAGCGCTCGAGGGTCTCGCGCAAGCGCACTCGATCGGCATCGTGCATCGCGATTTGAAGCCGGCGAATTTGTTCTTGGTGAAGCGCCAAGATCGCACGATGCAAGTGAAGGTTCTCGACTTCGGAATTTCGAAGGCGACGAATCCGCTCGGCGAGGGCTCGGGCGCGATGACATCGACGAAGGCGCTGCTCGGCTCGCCTTATTACATGTCGCCGGAGCAGCTCCGCAGCTCGAAGAGCGTCGACGCGCGCGCCGACATTTGGTCGGTCGGAATTATCTTGTACGAGCTCCTCACGGGCGCGCCGCCGTTTGCGGGCGACAATTTCGGCGAGCTCTTCGCAGCGATTTTGGAGATGGATGCACCGTCGCTCCTCGCAAAGCGGCCCGACATCAATCCGCAGTTCGAGCACGTGGTCATGCGTTGTCTTCAGCGCAAACCCGACAACCGCTACTCCAACGTCGGTGAGCTCGCCGCGGCCCTCGCGCCGTTCGCATCGACGCGCGGTCAGCGCACGGCGCATCGCATTTTGGACGTCATGCCGATCGGCGATCGCCCGGCTTCGGTGAGCCCCGGCGCGCAGAGCATGGTGCAGAATGCACCTAATTACGGCGCCCATGCTAGCGGCTATGGCGGAAGTCCGGGCAGTGGCCAGATGATACCCGGTGCATCCACTGGCTCCGGCGTTTTCAGCGCGCCTGGAGTTCCACCGCCCGGCGTTCAAACCAACTCGTCATGGACGGGCGCGCAAGCGTTGCCGCAACCCCGTCAATCGTCGGTGGGGGTCGCGCTCTTGATCGGAGGCCTCGTCGTCGGTCTTTGCGTTGCGGTCGGCGTCGCGTGGCTAGCGGCGCAACACAACAAAACAACGGCGGCTGCACTCGCATCGGCATCCGCTTCCGCGTCGGCCATCGCCGATCTTTCCAATACCCCCGCGGTTCCAACGGCCACCACGCCGCCTGACAACTCCGCCGTCGTTCCGCCAACAGCGCCGACCACAACAGTTGCAGCTGCGCAAGACTCCGGAAACAAGCCGCTTGGCACCGACGTTCCAAGCACACATCACAACGACGCGCAGTCGTCGCATCATCACGACACACCAGCCGCGAGCGTGAAGCCGACCGGCTCCATTGCGACGCCACCTCCCGCGCATTCCACGGCGCCCGCTCATAGCGCCGGCGTTGATCCGTTCGGCGGCGGCTCGCACTAAGCTAGACGCCTGCGCGTTGCTCGGCTTGCGTAAGCACCACGAAGCTCGCAATCAGTCCGCGGGCTGAGGTAGAATCGCGTTCTATGTTCGCGCTTCGAGGCTTTGGGGGCAAGTTGACGAGCGGCGTAACCGTCGCGATTTTTTTGAGCGCTTCGGTGCCAGCGTTTGCACAAGCGGGAGTGTCCGAGCAGCTCTATCGCGAGGGCGGCGAGCTCATGAAAGCAGGCAAGACGCACGAAGCATGTGGGAAATTCGCGGCAAGCTACCGCGCGGACAACACCGCGGTCGGCTCTCTGCTCGCGACCGCTGCGTGCCATGAAAAAGAAGGAAAAAATGCGGCAGCGTGGGGTGAGTACGGCGCAGTCGCCGCCATCGCCGCGCGAGACGGACAAACGGATCGCCAGCAATACGCGACCGATCACGCGAAGGCGCTCGAGCCGAAGCTGCATCACCTCGTGATCGCACCCGCCTTCGACGTCGCGAACCCACCAACCGGATTGGCCGTCCAGCTCGACGGCGCAGGCTTCGATCCGGGCGCGTTCAACTCGCAAATTCCGATCGACTCGGGTGATCACACGCTGAATGTCACGGCGACCGGAAAAACACCGTGGGCCACGAAGTTCACGACGGCGAACGACACGAAGACCGACACGGTCTCGGTCCCCGCGCTGGTAGATGCGCCGAAAGATCAGCCGCAAACGATCGTCATCAAAGACGAGACGACGACGCATTTGAACAAAACGAAGCTCGCGCTCGGAATCATTTTCGGTGGCGTGGGTCTCGGCGGAATCGGCGCCGCGATCGGTCTCGGCCTCAACGCGAGCGCGGTCAATCAGAAGGCCGTCGACGCTGGCAGCGCGGCAACGGCATGCGGATTCAACAACGCGCCCGTCACCCAGGCTTGCACCGACGACAAAGGCCACGTGCTCACCGGCGCCGACGCAACGAACGCCGCAAACGGCCATCACGCCTACCAAGTCGACACCCACAGCAAGGCCGAGACGAGCCAGACCATCGCCATCGTTTCCGGCATCGTCGGAGGTCTCTCGCTGATCGCCGGCGTCTTCTTCATCGTGACGTCGCCAGAGAAAACCAATGCAGCGCCGCCGCCCAGCGTGGACAAGCCGGCAACCGTCAGCAACCTCAAGGTCATTCCGGTCGTCAGCCCGCAGTTCAACGGATTGGGCCTGAGCGGCTCGTTCTGAGACGTCTCGCCGTCGCGTTTCTACTCGAGAAATAAAGCTGCTTCAGCGATCGACAAAAAAACGAAAGCGCGACTCGTTCCAGGATGTGCCGGCCAGGCATCATCACCAGAACTGATCGCGCCGTCGCTAGATCAGAATCTCGAGTCGTCGAAGATTACTCTTCGTTGACTGCCATCGAGCTCGGCGTCGGTTCGTGGCGCGCGTGTGATGCGTAGCGCTCCTCGCCGTCGCCATCGACGATGACCTTGAGATTCTTGTACGCCGGGAGACCCGTACCTGCGGGGATGAGACGTCCCATGATGACGTTCTCTTTGAGGCCCTTGAGGTAGTCGGTCTTTCCGCTGATCGCCGCTTCCGTGAGGACCTTGGTGGTCTCTTGGAAGGACGATGCGCTGATGAACGACTCGGTCGAGAGCGAGGCCTTCGTGATTCCGAGCAAAAGCGGCTCGGCGATCGCGGGGCGTTCGCCACGCTCGATGGTCTTCGCGTTCTCACGCTCGAAGATGTGCTTCTCGACTTGCTCGTCGATGAGGAACGTCTTCACGTCGCCGACGTCCTTGATGCGGACGCGGCGGAGCATCTGACGAACGATGACCTCGATGTGCTTGTCGTTGATGGCAACGCCCTGCAGGCGGTAAACCTGCTGGATTTCGTTGACCAAGTATGCCGCCAATTCCTTCTCGCCTTTGACGCGAAGAATGTCGTGCGGGTTCGCGGGACCGTCCATCAAAGGCTCACCCGCGCGAACGCGGTCGCCCGGCTGAACTTGGATGTGCTTGCCCTTCGCGATGAGATATTCGCGCGCCTGGTCGGTCTGGATGACGCCGTTCGTGTCGAACGGAGTGATGACGACCTTGCGCTTGCCCTTG
>JBDTFL010000076.1:0-4640 GCA_039937955.1 Polyangiaceae bacterium
CCTTCGATCACCTCGAGCTCGATGCCCGCTTCACGACGCGCGCGTTCGACGAGCGTCGTCCCATTTTGCGCTTCACGAACTGCGCTGGTCGCGGTCGCGCGATACGAAGCCACGCGAGCCGCATCGATTTCACGCTTGAAATCACGGAGCGCGGCGCACGCTTGGCCGATCGAGGCCGGCGTCAATTTTCCGGAAACGAAAACCTCGCCACCCAAACGAACCGGCGCTCGCAAGCTGAGAATGTCTCGCCATGCGGAGGCGCGTTCACCCGGAATCAGCGCAAGCTGCGGAGACGGCGCGCGCGACGATGCCTCCGCTTCGATGATTCGAAGGCGAATTGCGTTCGAGCCGATGTCGATCGCAGCAAATCGCGGCACTCTTTTTCTATGCCACGACCGCGCGGCAGAGGTGTAGCTCTAAGAGAGGTCGATGAACGAATCGCGCGTCAAGCTCCTCATCGCCATTGCCGGTGCAGTCAGCGCAACGGGCCTTTTTTTGCTGGCGATGGGCAAACGCGACGCCGGCGGAACGATCGTTCTCTTGGGATGGTGCGGCTTCGTCGTTGCGCTTCACGCGTTCGGGCGACTCGGGTCGGGCGAGAAGTAGCCCGATCAGATTTCGCTGCGCAAAACGACCACGCCGATGTCCGCGCCGAACGACGGCAGGCGTGTTGCTGCATAACCAAAATCACGATCGCTGATGTTCACGACGCCTTGTGCAGGTGCGGTGGCGGTCTTGCTCACCAAGTCCAAATCCTTCACTTGGGTCTCGTTCACCTCCGGAGTCATCGGCGGGCCGTACGCACCACTGGCGTCGAACAGCATGAGATAAAACACCGGTAATTTCGAGTGATCGTTCCGCTTCGCCAGGTCGTCGTTCATTTTCTGCTTCAGCGCGTCTTGCAGCTGGAACGCGTACTGACGAAACGTGTATCCCGTCAGGTAATAACCGCCGACGCTGCCGTCGCTCTTCGCGACCGGCACCTCACCGACCCACGTCTTGTCGTTTTGCGCGGACGGCGAATCGTTCTTGAGCACGCCGCTCGCGGTTGTGAACAGGCCCTTCGGATTCTTCAAGCTCGGAAACGCCGTGAACAAATTCGCCCCGGCCATCGAGTCTTGCTCGAGATCATTTCGGATGCCGACGCCTTGTGCATCGATCAAGACCGAGAACGTCGTCTTCGCAGCATTGAGCTCGGGCACGTTTTTCCGCGCGCGAAAAAGGGTGGCCCGGACTTCTTGCGGATCGACGCGCGGGTCGCCGCCATTCGCGTAGAGCGGCGCGAATTGCTTGGCGCCGGCCGCGAGACCCGCGGAAATTTTCGTAACGTCGTTCTCGTTTTGTTTCTCGGCCCACGCCGCTTGATCGGCCGCTTTTTGCGCGCTGACCTTCGCATCTTCTCGGCACGCGGAAGTGCCGAGAAGAAATACAGCGAGCACGCTGCACCTAGCGACCAGACTTGCGTCGCGTCCAGGAATCCCGCGTCTAGACATGACGACTTCATACACAAGAACACTGCAAAAGCTTGGATAAGAGTCTGATAACTTCCAGGGTCAATGATTGGCGCCCCTCGTCCCATGCCGACGTCGCTCGGCCGCTACGACGTTCGCGCGAAAATAGCCGACGGCGGAATGGCTACGATCTATCTCGGTCGCGAGAAGAACGCGCCGCCGCTCGAAGGCGCGGTTGCGCTGAAAGTCATCAAAGACGAGTACGCGCTGAACCTCGACTTCGTGCACATGTTCGTCGACGAAGCGAAGATCACGTCGCGGCTGAATCATCCGAACATCGTCAAAATAAGGGATTTCAGCGCTTCGGAAGACCGCCTGTTCTTGGCGATGGATTTTTTGCTCGGCCAATCTTTGTGGAGCGTTTGGGACGCCTGCAAAGAGCGAAAGGTGCGGCTTCGCTACGACATGATCGCGTGGATCTGCGCGCGCGTGTGCGAGGCCCTCCATTACGCGCACGAGCTGAAAGACGAAAACGGAGTTCCGCTGGAGATGGTGCATCGCGACGTGAACGCGACCAACATTTTCATCGAGTACGACGGCAAGGTGAAGGTCATCGATTTCGGCTTGGCCAAAGCAGTCGGCCGCGTCTCACGAACCGCAGCGGGCGTCATCAAAGGCAAGCTCGCGTATATGTCGCCGGAGCAAGTGACTGGCGGCGGTCTCGATCGTCGCGCCGACATTTTCGCGTTGGGCGTCACGCTCTGGGAAATGTCGGTGGACCGTCGGCTCTTCAAAGTGAAAGACGACATCGAGACGTTGAAAGCGGTGCACGAAGCGCGCGTTCCGGATCCGACGCAGCTCGTTCACGGTTATCCGCCATTGCTCTGGAAGGTGCTGAAAAGGGCTCTCGTTCGCGATCGTGACGCACGGTACGCAACGGCAAAAGACATGGCCGCCGCGCTCGATGCGTTCATTGCGTCGGAGGGCAGCGTGGTTGGTCCGAGCGACGTCGCGGACGCGATGAAGTCGCTCTTCGAGCACGAGCGCGAGCGGCAGATGGCGTGGGTCATGGAAGCCACCGACCCAGGTCGTTCTGCGCCGAGCGTGACGCTGAATCCGCCGCCCGACCAAGCCGACTATTCCGAAATGGGCTCGAAGGTTGCGCCGGCTCCAGGCACGTTCGAGGCGGCCACGGCGCAGTCTCAGAAAAATTCGACGGTGCCCAAAGACGTCGAAGCACGGCTCGATCCCGAGGAGCTTCGGCCGAACGATCGAAATCTCAAAAGCCCGAAAATTCCCGCGGCTCCGGGGGTTCCGATCTTCGATGCGCAGCATCAGTCGAAGCCGAACAAACAACCGCAAATAGAGAAGGTCACGCATTTGGCGGACGGCTCGGAGATCGCGAAGAAAAAGCCCGAGCTCGCCATAACCGACAGGAAGTCCGACAAAAAGAAGAAAATGTCGGATCTCGTCAAAGACGAAAACGACGAAGGCGTGAGCGTGATGGCGATGGTCCTCGGCGTGCTCGTCGCGCTTTTATGTGTCGGCGCGGTCGCGATGCTGGTGATGAAAAAGTAGCTACGGCGCGGGCACGAACGTCACGATGCGCTGCTCGGGCAGCGACTCGTCGCTCGCGACGAACGTGAAGCTCTCCGCTGCCAGCTCTCTCTTCAATTGAACGAGCGTCGTCTTGTGGTCGGGCTTGATGTCGACGTTCGGATCCTCCGCGCGATATTCGACCAGCACGACTTTGCCGCCGCTCCGCAGAGACGCTTTCACTTGCGCCATCGTCACGAGAGGATGCGTGAGCTCATGGTAGACGTCGACGAACAGCGCGATGTCGACCGACGACGGCGGAAGCTTCGCATCGGCTTCCGTCGCGAGGATCGGCGTGATGTTCGTGAGGTGCGCAGCCTGAACTTTTTTGTCGAGCAGCGCGAGCATCTCCGGTTGCAGATCGGTCGCGAGCACGCGTCCGGTGTTTCCGACGCGCTTCGCCAAATGCACTGAAAAATAGCCAGATCCGCAACCGATGTCGGCCACCGTCTGGCCCGCGTGAACGCCCATGACGTCGAGCACGTGCTCCGGTTTTTGCGTCTCGTCGCGATTCGCGCGATCGAGCCACCACGCGCCTTGGTAACTCATGGGCTGCGCGGGAACGCGACCGAGAAAATCCCCCGACGACGACGAAGGTGCTGCGCTCGTGATCGCAGTTGCAGATGTCGATGGAGCAGATGACGGATCCGCGCTCGCCATCGGCGTCGAGCTCGCGACGCTTGCCGGAGACGTCGAAGTCGTCGGCGCATTTTTGCAGCTCGCCACTACAACGGAAAATATGACGAGCGCTCGTAGCGAAATCACGGCTCGAGCTTACTCCGCGAAATGCAAATCAGCCGGCATCTCCACCATTGACCTCGGCATCTGCGTCGGCATATCCGGCATCGTCGACCGTCGATGCGTCGCCCGGGTCGGCATCGCACGGGACGCCGGGATTTTGAGGGTTGTTGAACGTCACGTGGTGATCTTTGCAAACGCCGTAGGCGTAGTGCCCGTCGCTGACAATTCCATGCACCGCCCGCGCATGCGCAGTCCGTTTCGCTGTTGCCGCCGCTGCATGGGGCCGACGGCGCTCAAGCGAAACGAGACGCAGTGAGTGATTCATGAATCGGCCTTGAGCAGCTCTGATCCAACGCACGACTCTCGAGCAATCCTGCATGCGCGTGCACGCGAACGCCGATCGAGCCGTCGTCATCGGCACACAACGCACCAAATTCGAAAAATCAAAAACGCACGAAGTGACGTAATTTTGCGGTGATCCGGCGCCTCTCCGAGGCTCTTCGATTTTCGAAAAACGAATCGAGAGGTGCTGTGTTAGATGAATTCTCGACGAGCCGAAGTGGCGGAATGGCAGACGCAGCGGATTCAAAATCCGCCATCCTCACGGGTGTGTGGGTTCAAGTCCCACCTTCGGTACAAAATCGAAATCCTTGAAGAGCCAGCAGCAAAGTAATTGGCACGTAGGGCTCGACACGCCAAAAGTGCCGTGATAGCTCTCTCGCCTCATTTTCGGCCGGCTCTTTTTGTCGGCTTTCACTGGAGAATTTCAGAAGATGCCGAGTGACGCAATTCAGTGCAAACCGCTCGAAGTGGTCGTCAGCGACCGCGGTATCGAGCGCGCCATCAAGATGC
>JBDTFL010000077.1:0-5106 GCA_039937955.1 Polyangiaceae bacterium
ATTTTTCCGTTCGAGCTCGCCGCGACGCCCGAGCCTGGCGCGACATCGACTGCGATCGGCGCGGTATTGAGCGTCACGTATTTTGCTGCATCGGGATCGAAGTAGCTGAAGGACGTTGCTGGAATGCTGCTCGGGCCGGCATGCAATGGAATGATCGGCTGCTTGAACGTCTTCGACGTCTCCGCGCCCTTCACGATTTCCGAATTCGGCGAATAGGTCTTCCAGTCGCTCGATTCGGGAATGCCGGCGACGTTCACGCGATCGAAATTTCCGTCGCCGTTCACGGTGAGCGCCAACGTGATCGGCTCGCCGGTTCGAACGTGACTGGTGTCTGCGTTCGCCGCGATCGTGAAGTGACCGACGGCATCGGTGAAATCCGCAGGACGATTTTTCGTCGGCAACGGCTTCACGTCGAGCGTGATCGCCGGCGCGCGGAGCGTGACGTCGTGACGCTGAATCGAGCCAAAATCAGGCTGATTCATCTGGTTCATCATTTGCTGCATTTGTTTTTGCATTTGCGCGAACGGATCACCGCCGCCTCCGAGCGCGTCACCGAACATGTTGCCGAACGGATCGCCCGATGTCGGATCGCTCTGGTCGGACGGCCCCGCACGACGTGCGATCACGTCTTGCCATTCGAGCGTGCTCGGAACCGACACGTTGAGCGCATAGTGTCCGGGCTTCACCGGTGACAAGCGATCCTTCCACGAGAGCACGCGATAGCTCACGCCATCGATCGCCGCGCGCCCCTGAACACCATCACTCGCAGCCAGCGTGAAGTCCGAAGCATCGATCGCGGGCGCACCCGTCACCGTCACACCCGTGTCCGATCGAAAATACGCGCGCACCGTTACCGGAATCGACTCGCCCACGTACGCGCCGCGCTTCGGCAGATCGAATCGCAAGAACGCCCGTGGTGGATTCTGCGTTGGCGTCGTCGGCGCGATTGGCGTTGCAGACTGAGGAAGCGGCGGCAGCGCATTCGCCGCAAACGCCGGTACGCTGGTCGTCAGAATTCCGAGCGCGGCGATCGTGAAAGCAGCTTGTTTCGTAGCGCGATATCGATTCTTGAAGAGCACGGCTCACCAATCTTTCTGCGGTTGATCCGCGGCCGGAGTAACAGGAGCAATCGCGCTCGGCTTGGTCTGCAAATCACCGCGCAGTGAATCGAGCAGCGCGCGCGCCTCCGACTTCGAGAGCTCACCGGGCTTCGACGGAGCCTCGGGCTCGCCCGTTTCGCCAGGCTTGGGCGCTTCGGGTCTTTGCGCCTGCGGATTCTGACCCGGTTGATTTTGATTTTGCGCCTGCGGACTTTGACCATTCTTAGAATTCGGATTTTGCTTCGGATCCGCCGGAGTCTTTTGGTCGCCGTTTTTCGAATCGCCGCCCTTCGAGTCCTTGCTCTTCGAGTCGTCGTTCTTTTTCTGATCCTGCTTTTTCTGCTGGTCGTCTTTCCGTTTTTGCTCGTCTTGTTTCTTCTCGAGCTCCGCTAGCTTTCGCTGCACGAAGTCGCGGTTGAAGGTCGCGTCGGCATCTTTCGTATCCAGACGCAGACCTGCTTCGTAGTCGGAAATCGCTTGTTTCCACGTGCGGATCGTTTCGTCGGTCTTGTTCGCCTTCAACGTTTTTTCGCCGGTGCGATAGAGAACGTCGCCGAGATTGTAGTAGGCGTGCTCCTGCAAATTCGTGTCGTCGGTGTGCAGCGCGGACTCGAACGCCTTCGTCGCGCTGTCGAAGTCCCCATTCCGATAATTCGCCGCGCCCAAGTTGAACTGGAAGCGCGGATCGTTCGGTTGGGATTTTGCGGCCGCCGCGTAGTCGGCTTGGGCCTGCGCGAATTTCTGATCGCGATACTCCTTTTCGGCGCTTTGCGGTGACGCCGACGCGATGGGCTCGAGCACGAGCATCGCTGCGAGCGCGGCAGTTGCTGCAACACCGAATCGACGACCCCACACATGCCGCGATTTCGGCGGGAGCGATTTCGCAACACGAGCGCGAACGCGGCGACGCTCACCGATCATCGGCTCCAAACCGAGGAGCAAGAGCGCGAGGCCGAGCGGCCACTGATAGCGCTCGATCGGAACCTGCTGCGAGCGTGCCGCCAAATCCGATCGCGGGAGCAACGCGAGGTCGTCACGATAGAGCGACTCGAGCCCTTGTCCATTGTCACCGAGCGCGCGATAGCTCCCGCCGGTAGTCGTTGCGATTTTTTCGAGGAGCGATTCGTCGAGCTTGGAGGTCACGAAGTTTCCGCTTTCGTCTTTCACGAATTCGGTCTGGCCGTTTTGGCTGGAGAGCGGAATAAGCTCACCATGCGCAGTGCCGACGCCGACCGTGTAGATGGAAAGGCCTTGTTTTACAGCAGATTGCGCGGCTTCGAGTGCATCGCCGGAAAGATCTTCGCCGTCGGTGAGCAGCACCAAAATCTTTTTGTGCTCATCGTCCGCCAACGCCTTTTGCGCGACGTCGATGGCGCTCGCGACGTTGGTGCCGCCGAGCGGAATCACGTTCGTATCGAGATCGCCGAGCGACTGATCGAAGATCGCGTGATCGAGGGTGAGCGGCGTCTCCAAAAATGCGCTGCCGGCAAACGCCACGAGCCCGACGCGATCTTCCGGAAATTTTTGAACGAGATCCTGAACCGCGAGCTTCGCGCGCTCCAGCCGATTCGGCTTCACGTCGGGCGTGAGCATGCTCTTCGACGTGTCGACCGCGAACAGGAGATCGACACCGCGCCGATGCGCCTCTTCCCAGCGAGAGCCGTACTGAGGCCGCGCCAGCGCAATCGCCACCAGCACGACACCGACGACCGTCATCGCCTCTTTGATGCGCCGCTTCGTGTGCGAAACCGACGCGGTCAGATGCGAGAGCAAATGCGACGCGCCGAGTTGCGCGAGCGCACGCCGTCGTGCGAAGGCGAGGTGGACGTAGAGCGCGACGAGCGTCACGCCGAGAACGAAACCTAGAACCAAAAAACCCGGTTGAGCGAAATGCATGATGTCCTCAGGGGATTCTGCGGAAGCGTGTGAGGCCCAAGCCGAGCTCGGCGCAGAGCAGGAAAAGGGCGGGAAATGCCAGGAAAATGAAGCGTTCGTCGTGCGTCTCGTACGCGTGCGCCTCGTGCGTGGTCTTCTCCATGCTGTCGATGGCGGAGTAGATTTGTTGCAGCGACGTGGTGTCGGTGGCGCGGAAAAATTTGCCGCCGGTGGTGTCGGCGATTTTTTGGAGCGTGGCCTCGTCGACGTCGACCTTCGTCATGACGACGTGCGTGGTGCCGTCTTTGTCGGTGACGGGCATCGGCGCTTCACCGCGTGAGCCGACGCCGATGGTGTAGACGCGCACGCCGAGTGCTTTGGCGGCTTCTGCGGCGAGCTCGGGTTGCACGCTGCCGGCGTTGTTCACGCCGTCGGTCAAGAGCACGACGACTTTGGATTTGGAGGGTTGGTCACGCAGCCGATTGACAGATGCGCCGATCGCCGAGCCGATGGCGGTGCCGTCCTCGACCATCCCGATTTTCACGCGATCCAAATTCTGAGTCAGCCAATCGTGATCGAGAGTGAGCGGGCTCACCAAATACGGACGCCCTGCAAATGCGATCATGCCGATGCGATCGTTGGGCCTACTGGCGATGAATTTGGCGACCTCGGATTTGACGACGGTGAGACGATCGACGGGTTGGTCGTCTTGTTTGAAGTCGAGCGAGCTCATCGATCCGGAGACGTCGACCGCGAGCATCAAGTCGACGCCGCTTGCTTGCGCAACGGTATGCGCATGCGCGATTTGCGGTCGCGCGAGCGCGATAATTCCAAGCGCGATGGCCAGGCCGCGTGCGATTGGCAGCCATTTTCCCCAGCGAATCCTCACCTCATGCGAAACGGCGCGAGCCGTAGTGATGCTGGAGAATCCGAGCGCGGGTCCGATGCCGCGCCGACCGCGCCACAAGAAAAAAATCGGAACGAGCGCGAGCAACCACAAAAACTGAGGAGATGCGAAATGGATCATGACGTGACCTCCACGAATTGCCGCGCGGCTACAGTGACGGCGTTCGCGTTCTCCGTTGACACTGCGAGCCGCGCGAATTTCGCGAGGTCGCACCAAGATAAAAATTCTTCGAGCGCGTCACGATGCGAAGCGATCGGGCTCGATGACGTGTCCAGTAGGTCGCGCAAGAACTCCTCGGTCGTGCGATGCGACGCTCGAAGTGAGAAGCGCGCTTCGATGTACGCACGGACCGCATCGGAGACCTCTGCCGAGAATTCCGCCGAAGAATGGGTCGTCAAAAGTTGACGCGCGCGTTCGATTCGCTCGAGCGCGATCTGCGCGAACGTCTTGGCGTGTGTTTTTCGGTAGCGACGAATCGCCCTGTAAATCCCGTAGATCGCGGCGATCGCGAGAACGACTGCTACGCCCTCGGCGAGATGAATCCACCAGTACGGAATCGCGATCGGACCACGAATGTCGCGAATGTCGTCGGGGCTGGGCTTCATTGCATCCTCCGTTCACGCGCACGAAAAAATCCGAGCAGCGGCGGCAAGTACGGGAGCGCGGTGTCGAGCTCCAAACAGTCCACGCCTTCGCGGCGCAGCGTGCGCACCGTGTCGAGCCTTCGCGCAGTAGCGAGCTCCGCAAAACGACCCGCGCGATCGTCCGAGCGATGTTCCTGCACCATCTGCCGCGACAGTCACTGCTCTTTCGCAGCTCGAGGCCGTCGCGCGGGCGGCAACACTTCCGCCACGTGATGCCGAACCGCCATCGCTCGGCATGTCAGTCCCCAAGCTCGAAGAGCTGGTCGCGATCGCTCAGCTCAAGGAGTTTGCGGACTCCGCGAGCCGCGTTTTTGGACTGACCGTCAGCATCACGAACGAATCGGGCGCGCTCCTCGCGGGAGGCGCGCCACAGTCACTTCGCGACGCTCGGCCGAGGCTCGGTCCGCCTGAAGAGATTCGGGCAACGACAGGCGACCGATATGTCGTCGGTGCGATCGAGCTCAGCTCAAAGGCGCTCGGGCGATTGCTCCTTGGGCCGCTCGATGTTCCAACACCGCGAGCGCGAGGTGTTGCAGATCATTTGCTCGTGTCACTTGGTCTCATTTTACACGCGGGCGAA
>JBDTFL010000078.1:0-3482 GCA_039937955.1 Polyangiaceae bacterium
GTTCCGGACGTCTACGATGCCGGCGTGAAAAAGGCGACGGGCCCGAGCCAGACGGCGAGCCAGCTCCACGTGAAGCAGTGCTGCAGCGCGCTTCATGCGCAGGCAAAGGCGATGAGCAACGACCCCACGCTCACCAGCGTTGCAGGTTTGTGCGACGGTCTCGCGCCGCAAGTCGGCCCGTCGTCCGGAGGACAAGCGCCGGAGCTCGCACCGCTTCGCGCGATCCTCAAAGGCAAGCCGACCATCCCGGCGATCTGCCAAGGTCTGTAACAAAACGTTTTCGGCGACGCGAATCGCCAGAAAAAACCGCAGTAAACCGAAGGCGCTCTGCTCAGCGAAAGCTGGGTGGGGCGCTTTCTTTTTGTCCGAGCTCGTTGCACGCCGGTCGTCGATTGTTCCTTGCGCAGCGCGCTGCGATCGCATAAAGATGCGTTAGTTATGCAAGCACAGAAAGCGAAGCTGAACGTCGGCATCATTGGCGCGTCGGGCTACGCCGGAGTCGAGGCGACGAAGCTCCTCGCCCGCCATCCTGATCTTTCGCTCGAGCTCGTCACGAGTGATCGGTGGAGCGGCAAGACGCTGGAATCGGTCGTAGCTGTTTCGGGTATTTCCTGTCGCCTTCGCGTTGCAGAGATGAGTCGGGCCGTCGAGCTCGCAGCTGATTTGGACGCGGTGATTTTGGCGACGCCCGCCGAGGTGTCGATGGACATCGCGCCGACGCTTCTCGCGCATGGCGTTCACGTCATCGACATGTCGGGCGCATTTCGTCTGACCGATCCGACTCTTTATGCGAAGTACTATGGGCTCGAGCATTCCGCGCCCGCACTACTATCGTCCGTAATTTACGGCATTCCAGAGCTTTTTGGTGAACAGCTTCATGGCGCAAAGCTCGTCGCGAGCGCGGGTTGTTACGCAACGGCGGCTGCGCTGGCATTGGCTCCACTCGCGCGCGCTGGTTTGATGGGTGACGGTGCGGTCATCATCGACGCGCTGTCTGGCACAACCGGCGCCGGTCGCTCCGCAAAAGACGAATTGAGCTTCAGTGAGATTGACGGCAACGCCCGCGCCTATCGTGTGCTGCGCCACCAACACACGCCGGAGATTGCGCAGACCTTGTCCCGCATCGGAAAAACTACACCGAGCGTGATTTTTACGCCGCACTTGGTACCGATGCGCAGAGGAATTTTGGCGACCACCTACGTGCCGATGCCGCCGGGAATCGAGCGTAGTGCAATTCATGCGGCATATTCGCATAATTATGCACATTGTCCCTTTGTCCGGCTTTTGACGTCGCCCGAGGAGGTCGAGGTCGGCCAGGTCGTCGGAACGAACCGGTGCGACGTTTCGTATGTGCTCGACCCGAGCACGTCGACGTTGGTGGTGGTGAGCGCGCTCGACAATCTCCTCAAAGGCGCAGCGTCGCAGGCGGTGCAAAATCTGAATCTCTCACTTGGCCTCGAAGAGACCGCTGGATTGGTGCAACGATCATGATGACGACGCCGCGACCTGCTTCGGTCCGACCTGCGCCGAACGATGTCCCGACGCCCACTCCGATCGGCTTCAAGTTTTCGGGCGGACACGCCGGAATCAAGGCGCACAAAAATGACCTCGCGCTCGTCGCGAGTGATGTGCCGTGCTCGGCAGCCGGTTGTTTTACGACCAATCTCGCGCGCGCGGCCCCGGTCATCGATTGCGATTCACGCTTGCCGGCCGGTGGATTTCGAGCCGTCGTCGTGAACAGCGGCAATGCAAACGCGCTTACCGGCAAAGCCGGAATGGAAGACGTCCTATCGGTGAGGCAAGCGCTCGGCGCGGCGCTCCGCACGAAAACGGAATCCATTTTGACGGCATCGACCGGCGTCATCGGGCATCGCCTTCAAGCGCAAAAAATCGTCGATGCCGCTCCGGCGCTCGTCGCAGCTTTGGCGCAAACGCCCGACGGCGCCGCGCAAGCGATCCTCACGACCGACACGCGCGCGAAGATTGTGTCACGCGTGATCTTGCTCGACGCCCCGACCGGCAAAACGAAAGTGACGCTCACCGCCATCGGCAAAGGCGCGGGGATGATCCATCCGGCGCTCGCAACGATGATCGTGGTGATCGCGACCGACTGCGCCATTTCTCCGGTCATGCTCGATCGCTCGCTGACGGCGGCCATGGAGACGAGCTTCCACGCGCTCACCGTGGACGGCGACATGAGCACGAACGATTCGGTGTTCGCGCTCGCGAATGGTGAAGCGAAAAATTCGCCAATTGAATCGCCCACGCCCGCTTACGAAGATTTCGCGCGCGCGATATCGGAGGTCTGCGAAGAGATGGCGCAGAAGATTGCGTCGGACGGCGAAGGCGCATCGCGTCTCGTGACGGTCAAGGTCACGGGCACCGCGAAAGACTTGATCGCGCGTGATTTGGCGCGAGCCGTTGCCGGATCGAATCTCGTGAAAGCCGCTATTTTTGGCGCTGATCCGAATTGGGGGCGCGTGCTCTCCACCATCGGCGCGCGTGCTGCGACGTGCGGTTACGACATCGATCCGTCAAAGGCGGTCGTCGCGATTCAATCGATCGCCGTGTTTCGCGGCGAGCCACTCGCAGCCGACACGAATCTTTTGCGCGCGCGTATGCGTGAGCCCGAGGTCGTGATCGAGGTGGATCTCCAAAATGGCGAAGGACAGGCCACCGCGTGGGGCTGCGATCTTTCGTACGACTACGTGAAAATCAACGCCGACTATTCGTCGATGATCGTGTCCACCGACACCGGGGCCGTCGCCAAAGACGACAAGCTCACCAACTATTCGCCCTCGTTCAAAGCATCACTCCTCGTCGAAGCGCTCGCCTTCGTTGCGCGCTTTCGCGGTCAACGATGCGTCGTGAAATACGGCGGGGCAGCAATGGTGAAAGATTCGCTCAAAGAATCGTTCTGCGACGACATCGCGCTCCTTCGCGCGCTCGGTTTGGTTCCGGTCGTCGTGCATGGCGGCGGCCCGGAAATCTCAAAAGCGCTCGAAAAATTGGGCAGCGCGTCGGAGTTCATCGACGGGGTTCGCATCACGCGCTCGGAAGATTTGAAGGTGGTCGAGATGGTTTTGTCGGGCTCCATCAACTCGAATTTGGTGGCGCGCATGAACCGTAGTCGCATCTGGAACGCGCTCGGATCCTCGGAAAATCATGCTCGCGCAGTCGGTGTCTCAGGGAAAGACGGTGCCCTTTTGCGCGCGAAAAAATACGAACCGGACCACGGTCGCGACCTTGGACGCGTCGGCGAAGTGACGAGCGTGAACAAAGATTTTCTCGAGATGCTTCTGCAAAAGGAATACGTGCCGGTGGTCTCGCCGATCGGACTGGGCGATGACGGCGAAGGCTTCAACATCAACGCAGATGTCGTCGCGGCCGAGGTCGCGATCGCCATCGGCGCCAAGAAGTTGATCTACTTGACCGACGTCGCCGGAATTTTGGATGGCGTCGGCGAGCTCGTCAGCGACATG
>JBDTFL010000079.1:0-6114 GCA_039937955.1 Polyangiaceae bacterium
ATTGTTCTGTCGTTCGCGCGGCAAGGCGTTGGTGCACAGCAAGCGCCGCCCAATCAAGTTCTGATCGGCATCGCGCTCTTCGTGACCATGTTCACGATGGCGCCCGTCGTCGACAAGGTGATGAGCGACGCCTACGCGCCGTACGCCGCCGGAAGGATCGACGAGACGACTGCGCTGGAGCGTGCGGAAATTCCTTTGCGTGCGTTCATGCTGCGGCAGACGCGGGAAGCTGATTTGGCTTTATTTTACGACGCGGCGCACTTGCCCCTGCCGAAAACGGAAGAGGATGTTCCGCTGCGCATCGCGGCGCCCGCATTCGCAGTGAGTGAGCTCACCACCGCGTTTCAAATGGGTGTGCTCGTGCTGCTGCCGTTCTTGGTGATCGATTTGGTGGTGTCGTCGGTGCTCATGTCGATGGGCATGATGATGGTTCCGCCGACCAGCATCAGTCTTCCGTTGAAGTTGCTTTTGTTCGTCGTCGTCGACGGTTGGAACTTGCTCATAGGCTCGCTCATCGGGAGCTTCTCGTGAATTCCGATCAGGCGACCATGCTCATCGCAGATTTACTCCGCACGGTTTTGTTCGTCGCGGGTCCCATCTTGATCGCGTCACTGATCGCCGGCGTTCTCGTCGGTATCGTTCAGACGGCAACGCAAATCAACGAAGCCAGCGTGAGCTACGTCGTGAAGGTCGTCGCGGTCGGCGCAGTCCTCATCGTGCTCGGCCCACGTCTCGCGCAAACGGCGATCGGTTACGCGAGGCAGAATCTGCGCGCCGTCGCGACAGTGGTTCGCTAGATGGATCTCGGCGCGATGCTGCTTTCGCAAGCGGGCGGATTCGCGCTCGTCTTCAGCCGCATCGCCGGTTTCGTCGCCACGTCTCCCTTCCCTGGCAACCACGCTTCGAAAACGCAGCGCGTCGGTTTGGTGTGCGTGCTCAGTTGGGTCGCCACGCCACTCGCGTCGTTTGCGCGCGTTCCCTCTGGACCAAACGGCGGCCTCGGCGCGATGCTCGTAGCGTCCGCCATGCTTGAAATTGGCTGCGGCGTAGCGATCGGGCTCACGTTTCGATTCGTCCTCGCCGCGGCAGATGTTGCAGGTGCAGCGCTCGCACAAGCCAGCGGGCTCTCATCTGCGAACGTTTTGGATCCGACCTCGGGAATACAGGAGCCCGTGCTCGGTCGCATTCTCACGCTCATGTCGATGTTGCTCGCGCTTTCGGTTGGCGCGCATCGCATCGTGATTTCCTATCTGCTCGAGTCGCTCCGCGTTCTTCCAGTTGGCACGCACATCGACCTCGCGGGCGCGATGCCGGTGTTCGTCCTGATGGCGAGCAACGCGCTGCTGGTCGGCGTCAGGCTCTCGCTTCCCATCGTCGCCGTGTCACTGGTTTTGCAACTGACGCTCGCGATGATCGCGCGCGCCGCTCCATCGCTCCAGATTTTTTCGGTCGGCCTCGCCTTGCTCGTTTTGACCACGCTCACGATTCTGGTCGAAGGAATCCACGAGATTTCGGCGGGAATGCTGGTCGAGCTCGCGAGCATCGGTCCGCATCTCGATCAGGTGTTGTCACGCTTGGCGGGGCAATAAATGGCCGAGCAAGCAGGCGAGAAATCCTTCGAGGCGACCGAGCAACGCCGCGAGGAATACCGCAAAAAAGGCTCATATCCGAAGGCACGTGACGCCGGCAGCGTGTTCGCGATGGCTGCGGTCATGGCTACGCTTCTCGGCTCGCGCAGTGCGATCAGCGGCGCGCTCGACGAGCTCTTCGCCAGCACGCTCGGCAACGTCGGCGGGCTCAGTCACGGAAACGGCGCGCCGATTTTCGATGCCGCGCTGCACGCGTTTTTCGCGATCGCTGGCCCATGTGCGATCGCCGCTGCAGTTGCGTCCGCCGGAATTGGAGCGGTGCAATCTGGAATGCGCATCGACACCGACATCCTCGGATTCGACGTCGAGCGCCTCAATCCGTTCTCACGCCTCGGCCAAATTTTTTCGCCTGCGAACGCGGCCAAAGAAACGATCATGAGCCTTCTGCGGGTTGGAACCGTGGGCGTGGTTGCGTATCGCGTGCTCATGATCGAGCTTCCGGATCTGCTCGCATCGAGCCGCATGACACTCGACAACGGGCTCGCGCATCTGGTCGGTGTCATCACGCGTGTCATCCTTTCGTCGCTCATTTCCATCGCCGTCATTGCGGTGGCCGACTACGCGCAAAGCCGTTTTTCCCTGGAAAAACAGATGAGAATGACGCGCCAAGAGATGATGGAAGAAGGCCGTCAACGAGATGGCGATCCCAAAGTCAAAGCGCGCATGCGTCAGCGCGCCAGGCAAATGGCGAAGCGTCGTGCGATGAACCGCATCAAAGAAGCCGACGTCATCGTCACCAATCCGACCCACGTTGCGGTTGCGTTGCGCTACGGAAAGAAAGACCCCGCGCCCATCGTGGTCGCAAAGGGCATCGACGAATTCGCGCTGCAGATCCGCGCAGAAGCACGAAAACACGGCATTCCCATCCTCGAAAATCGTCCGCTCGCGCGTGCGCTCGAGGCCACGGTTCCAATTGGCGGCGCGGTCCCCGCGATGCACTTTGCCGCTGTCGCACGCGTCCTCGCATTCGTCTACAAGCTGCGCGGTCGCAAACCGCTCCCACGCTCGTCCGGAAAAGCCGGTTCAAGAAGCGGCACGGCGCGTGCGTAGTCGTCATGCGTGAGTGACGGTGCTGCGATCAAATCCGAGGTCCGAAAATCCGATGTGATCGTTCCGCTCGCGATCATCGGCATCATTTTGATGATGGTGTTGCCGCTTCCCGCGGAGCTGCTCGACGTCTTGATCGCGTGCTCGTTGGCGCTCGGCATCGGCATCTTTCTGACGGCGCTCTTCATCGAGGATGTGCTGGAATTTTCGGCCTTTCCATCGTTTGTCCTCATCGCGACGCTGCTTCGTTTGAGCCTCAACGTCGCGTCCACGCGTTTGATTTTGTTGCACGGCGGTGAAGGCGCAGGCGCTGCCGGATCCGTCATCGAAGCGTTCGGACGATTCGTCGTCGAAGGAAACGTCCTCGTCGGCCTCGTCGTATTTTTGATTTTGGTCGTCATTAACTTCGTCGTCGTCACGAAGGGCGCGGGCCGCGTCGCCGAGGTTTCCGCGCGTTTCACGTTGGACGCGATGCCCGGCAAGCAGATGGCGGTCGACGCCGATCTCTCGTCCGGCCAGATCACGCCCGACCAAGCAAAAGTCCGCCGCAAGAATCTCGAGCGCGAAGCGGACTTCTACGGCGCTATGGACGGTGCCAGCAAGTTCGTCCACGGAGATGCGATCGCAGGATTGCTCATCACCGCCATCAATTTGATCGGTGGCTTGATTCTCGGTGTTGCGCGCGGAATGGACATCGCCAAGGCCGGCGAAACCTTCTCGGTACTCAGCGTCGGTGATGCGCTCGTCTCCCAGCTTCCCGCGCTGCTCGTGTCGGCCGCCGCCGGCATCGTCGTAACGCGAAGCGCAACGGGCGAGCAGCTCGGTCGCGCATTCGCCGCGCAGCTTCTCGGTCGAAAACAGTCGGTGCTGATGACCGCCGGAATTTTGACGGTCCTCGCGATCACCCCGGGAATGCCGGCAGTTCCTTGTCTCGCGATCGCAGGCGCACTGTATTTCGCTGCTCGCCGCATCAAGGATCCGAAGAAAGCGATCGACCCGGCGACCGGCGCAACGCAATCGTTCGAACCGAAAAAGACGACAGCAGAAGACATCGACGCTGCTCTCACCATCGACATGCTGTCGCTCGAGCTCGGCTACGAATTGGTTTCAGTCGTCGACCCGGCCCGTAACGGAACGCTGCTCGAGCGCGTCGCCACGCTTCGCAAAGAGCTCGCAAAAGATCTCGGTGTCGTGATTCCGCCGGTTCATGTTTGCGACAATCTCGAGCTCCCGCCGGGCGGCTATCGCTTGATGCTGCTCGGAACTGAAGTAGGCACAGGGACCCTGAAAAATGGGCGTTTGCTCGCGATCGATCCGAACGGACGCGCGCCGGCGCTCGAAGGTGAGCCCACCAAAGATCCGACATTCGGAATGCCCGCACGTTGGATTGCGACGCGCGACAAGGAGATGGGCGAGGCGCTCGGTTACGCGGTCGTCGATCACGCGACGATCATCGCGACGCACATGGGCGAGCTTCTGCGCATCAACGCTCCGCGTTTGGTCGGTCGTCAGGAAGTTCAGCATCTGCTCGACCTGCTCGCGAAGACGACTCCAAAGCTCGTCGATGATGTGGTCCCGGCCTTGCTTAGTCTCGGTGATGTGGTGCGTGTACTTCGTAACTTGGTCCGTGAAGGGGTTTCGATCCGCGATATGCGGACCATCCTCGAGTCGCTCGCCGAGCTTTCTACGCAGACCAAAGACGTCGAGCAGCTCACTGAGCTCGTGCGAGAGCGCATGAGCGCCCACATCACATCCAAGCTGCGTCAACAGGATGGCAGCATCGCCGCGTTGACGCTCGATCCGCGTCTCGAAGAGACGCTCCGCAAGTCACTCCGTGAAATCGCCGCGGGCCAAGGCGGTCCGATCGATCCGCAGATGCTCAAGAACGTCACCGAGGGCGCGCAGAAGGCGCTCGCGAAATTCACTGCGCTCGGCGCAACGCCCGTCGTGATCACGCCGCCGGATCTGCGTCGCTACGCGCGCGCCATCTTCGAACGAAAAGTGCCGCAGCTCTCTGTCGTGTCGTTCCGTGAGGTCGACCCCGCCGTGCAGCTTCGTGTGCTCGAGACTTTGCAGCCGTTTTCAGCAGCACCGGCGCTCAACGCCGATCAAGGAGTCAGAACATGATGACGCATGTGTTTCGCGGAAAAACTTTGCTCGATGCAAAGCGAACCGCATATCGCGAGCTCGGCCAGGACGCCGTGATCGTCACCACCCGCAGCATCTCGAAAGATGGTCTTGCAGGATTGCTCGGAGGCGCCGAGTTCGAGGTGTCGGCGATAACGCCGGCGTCGGAGGCGAAGGCTTCACCGAAGTCGACGTACCCGCTCGCGCTCAAAACGCCGCCGGGTCCGTTCAATGCGCAGGTCTACCAAACCGAGGCACAGCCGAAAACGGAGCAGCTCGACGAGCTCGTAGGACTCCGCGCACAAGTTCGCAGCGAGCTTCGTGCGATGAAAGGCACGCTCGCAAAATCGTCCAACAGCGACGAGCTGCTCGCCGAAGTGAGCGCGCTCCGTTCGATGATCGAAGATCTTCACGCGGTCGCTCCGAAATATTCGAACGCGATTCGCGCGACGGGGATCGAAGGCGGCCCGGCGCTTCGTGCGCTCGCCCACGCGTCGAAGCGCAGTGAAGGCACCAATACGGCTCCGCACATTCGACTTCGCGCGGCGCTCGCCGAAATCGTCGCCACGTCCGCGTGGCCGCTCGCGACGAACGAGCCGACGATGATCGCGCTCGTCGGTCCGTCAGGGGTTGGCAAGACCACGACCGCAGCGAAGCTCGCGGCGCAGGCTAAAATGAAGGGCCGTTCGGTTTTGTTGGTTGCGGCAGATTCATATCGCGTTGGCGCGGTCGATCAGCTTTATCGCTTCGCCGAGCTGCTCGACACCGAGTTCGAAGTAGCGAACGACTGCGACGAGCTCGATCACATCCTGAACGTTGCCGCAGCTGACGTCGTGATCGTCGACACCGCAGGACGCGGCGCTCCCGCGAACGGCGCCGTCGAGCATCGTCTCGCAAACGAAGTAAGCGGTCGCGCACGTCACGTTCTTCTCTGCCTGAGCGCATCGACGCGCGCCGCAGATGCCGATCGCATGGCGCGCCAATTCGCGACGGCACGTCCGACCGGTCTCGTCATCACGAAGATCGACGAGACCTCGACGCCCGCTGGCATCGTTCACGCAAGCATCTCTTCCAAGTTGCCCGTGTCGACGATGTGTTTTGGTCAACGTGTTCCGGAAGACATCGCGCCGGCCACGACACCGGCCTTGGTCGACTTCCTAATGGCCTCGTGCATGAGCACGAGGCACGAGCTTCCGAAGGTTGCTCAGGGTCTGGATCGAGGATCGAAATGATGAGCGTTCCTGTGCTCGGTACACCTGTCGTACAAAACGATCGCGGCCTGAGCCGCGCC
>JBDTFL010000080.1:0-3770 GCA_039937955.1 Polyangiaceae bacterium
GAGCTTCGCGCAGTGGACGGCGTAAGCTTCACGATTGGGCAGGGCCAGACCGTCGGATTGGTCGGTGAAAGCGGCTGCGGAAAGAGCGTGACGTCGCTTTCGATCTTGCGCCTCATCCCCGAGCCACCGGGAAAAATAGCGTCCGGGAAGATCTTGTTCGAGGGGAAAAATCTGATCGACTTGACCGAACGCGAGATGCGCAGCGTGCGGGGCAATCAGATCTCGATGATCTTCCAAGAGCCAATGACGAGCCTGAATCCGGTCTACGACGTCGGAGATCAAATCGTCGAAGCGATTCGCCTTCATCAAAAAAAATCACGCAAAGAGGCGCATGAGCGCGCGGTCGAGCTGCTCGCGCTGGTCGGCATTCCTTCGCCCAAGACGAATGCGGGTGCGTATCCGCACGAGCTCTCTGGGGGCATGCGGCAACGCGTGATGATCGCCATGGCACTCGCGTGCGAGCCGAAGCTTCTCATCGCGGACGAGCCCACCACGGCGCTCGACGTCACGATCCAAGCTCAAATTCTCGAGCTTTTGAAGAAGCTGCAAGACCAGCTGAAGATGAGCGTGCTGCTCATCACGCACGACCTCGGCGTAGTTGCAGAATACACGGATCGCGTCGTCGTCATGTATGCCGGCCGCGTCGTGGAGCGCGCACCGGTTCGCGATCTGTTCGCGCGCCCGAAGCATCCGTACACGAAGGGCCTGCTCGAAAGCATCCCGAAGCTCGGCGCGCGCCACCAAGAACGACGACGCCTACCGACCATCGAAGGCATGGTTCCGAGCTTGATAAATTTGCCGCGCGGTTGTCGTTTCGCAGACCGCTGCGGAATGGTGATCGATATTTGTCGTGAGAAGGAGCCCGAGCTGCTCGAGGCTGGGCCCGATCGCTTCTCGCGCTGTCATCGCTCCGGGGAGCTTTAAAATGCCTATCGCCGCACGCGACGACGAATCGACACGCGACCTCGCGAAGGCCGCGGAGGTCGTTGACGAAAGCGCGGCCGAGAAGAAGGCACCGCGCACGCTCGTCGCCACCGACAAGCTTT
Source organism: Polyangiaceae bacterium (assembly GCA_039937955.1). Taxonomy (GTDB): domain Bacteria; phylum Myxococcota_A; class Polyangia; order Polyangiales; family Polyangiaceae; genus JAICXU01. The sequence continues at coordinate 1,047 of JBDTFL010000080.1, forward strand.
CGAAATATTTTCCGATCTCGTCCGGCATGATCTCGCGTCGCACCGAGCTCGTGCGCGCGGTCGACAGCGTTTCCATTCGCGTACGTCGCGGTGAGACGCTCGGGCTGGTCGGCGAAAGCGGCTGCGGAAAAACCACGCTCGGGAAAATGATTTTGCGTTTGATCGAGCCCAGCTTCGGTCGTGTCGTCTACGACGGTCGCGACATCGTCCCCCTCTCGCCTTCGCAGATGAGGCCGCTGCGTCGCAAGATGCAGGTCATCTTCCAGGATCCGTATTCGAGCTTGAATCCTCGTATGACGGTGCGACAGATCGTCGGCGAGGCGATCCAAATCCACAAGCTCGCCGCCACCAAGAGCGACGAGACCGACATGATCGCGACGCTCCTCAAAAAGGTCGGGCTCGGTGATGCGGTGATGAATCGTTACCCACACGAATTTTCTGGCGGTCAGCGTCAGCGCATCGGAATTGCGCGTGCGCTCGCGGTGCAGCCGGAGTTCATCGTGTGCGACGAGCCGATCAGCGCGCTCGACGTTTCCATTCAAGCGCAGATCGTGAACCTGCTCGTCGAGCTGCAGGAGACGATGGGGCTCTCGTATCTTTTCATCTCGCACGACCTCCGCGTGGTCGAGCACATGGCGCATCGCGTGTGCGTCATGTACCTCGGAAAGATCGTCGAGCAGGCGGTCGCCGAGGACATCTACGCCGCGCCTTTGCATCCGTACACGCGCGCGCTGCTCTCCGCCGTCCCGACTCCGGATCCCTCGAAGAAAAGGCTGCGAATCGTGTTGGAGGGCGACGTTCCTTCGCCGCTCGAGCCGCCGTCTGGCTGCGCATTCCATCCGCGTTGCCCGCGCGCCGTTCCTGGCACGTGCGACAAAGAAACGCCTCGCCTCGAGGAGCTCCACAAAGGCAGCGGCCACAAAGTCGCGTGCTGGAATCCCGACGACGCTTCGAGCAATGGTCCTCCGAGCTTGAGCCGAAGGGCCGAGGCATGAGCGGCGGGAACATGAAGGTCCTGACGCGCATAGAAGAGAAAATCTTCATCATTACCGTCAATCGTCCAGAGAAACGAAACGCGGTCGACGGTGAGGCCGCTGCGCTCCTCGAGATCGCGTGGAAAAAATTCCGAGACGACGACGGTCTGTTCGTCGCCATTCTCACCGGCGCCGGCGACCTCGCATTTTCGGCGGGCGCTGATCTCTCCGCGGTCGCAACGCTTGGACCGCAAAGCAAACCAGGCGTGAAGCGTTCAATCGAAAAAAATAGGCATTTCATCGATCACGGTACCGGCTATCTCGGCTACACGCGCCAGACGGACATCTTCAAACCGATCATCGCCGCGGTAAACGGACACGCGCTGGCCGGCGGCTTGGAGCTCGCGTGCTTGGCCGACATTCGCATCGTGGAAGAGCACGCCGAGATGGGCGTCGCGTGCCGCCGATGGAACGTGCCGTTGGTCGACGGCGGAACGCAACGCTTGCCGCGTATCCTCGGAATGGGCCGCGCAATGGAATTGATTTTGACCGGCCGCTTCATCAAAGCCGACGAAGCGTTGCGCATCGGTCTCGCGAACGAAGTGGTGCCGCGCGGCAAGTCTCTCGAACGCGCGATGCAGCTCGCCAAGGAGCTGTGCGCGTTGCCGCAAGGCGCGATGCGCAGCGACAAACAGGCTGCATTACAGGGGTTTGGTAAGCCTCTCGAAGAAGGCCTTCGCATCGAGGCGGAGCTCGGACAAGCTGCCATCGCGAGCGACGACATGCGCGAAGGCGCGCGCGCATTTCTCGAAAAACGAAAACCGGTGTTCTCGAACAAAACGACGACCGACGAAAAGAAAAAATGATGACGCCCAAGATCAAAGCAGCAAGTTGGATGGTTGGCGCGATGCTCGGATGCGCCGTCGGATTTTCTCCCACGCTCGCACATGCCCAAGTCACGAGCGCGCCCACCGCAGACGAGCCCGACGTGGTCATGCTCAAACACGGCGGACAAATTCGCGGACACCTCGTCGAGATGCTCGCGGGCGATCACGCAACCATCTCGATGACCGGCGGTCAGAACGCGATCATTCGTTGGGACGAAATCGGCTCGATTTCTCGAGGTGGCGTGGCGGTCAAGCTACCGGACGCACCGCCGCCCGTTGCTCCTGCTCCCATGGTTGCGCAACCGCAACCCGCACAAAGAGTCATCGGCCCCGAGCGCGTCGACTACGACGCCGACGAGCCCATCCCCACCGGCTATCACGTCGAAAGCCATTACCGACTCGGACTCCTGATCACCGGCGCGATTCTCACCGGCATCGGCCTACTCGGTATCGTCGCTTACGATGCGCAAGGCGACGTGACGGGCGACGACCGCGTCGCTTTCGACGTGGTGTTCGGCGCGCTTTTCATGGGACCTGGCCTTCCGCTTTTGATCGTCGGGCTCGCCTCACCACGCAAGCAGCTCGTGCGCGACGACGTCAGCTTGCTGCAACCGATCTACGACGCCGTAGGCATTCACGGAAAGGCGCCTCCCGTTTTTCTCGGCGTCACTCCGCCGTTTCGACACTCAGCACAAGCCGAGCGGCGCGCAGGCGTCCAGTCAGAAGCCGAGCGGCGCGCAGGCGTCCAGACCGGCATGAGCCTCGGATTTCGCTTCTGATCGAGCGTCTTTTCGTGAGTGATCATGATATGTGAGCTGTCATGGATCTCCCCAAACGGATAGGACGTTACGACGTCATCCGTT
>JBDTFL010000081.1:0-3764 GCA_039937955.1 Polyangiaceae bacterium
GGTCGCCGAAGAGGCGCTCGGCAAGGATGAAATTCCCGGCGGCTATCGTTTCTACGTGCGTCGCTATTTCGAATTGATTCGGCCGCGCGACGATCAGGCGCCGCCCCCAAAACCGTAAGATGAAAACGTCACGAATCACGCCCACTACAGGGAAAGCAAAGGCACTTCATGAGCGACACGCAGAATCCATCGGCTAGCTCGGAGAGCAGCGTCCAAGAGCAGGTCGACCACTTTCGGGCGTCGATCAAAATGCTGCGCGACGAGATCGGCAAGACGATCGTCGGCAACAAAGAGGTCATCGACGGCGTGCTCAGTTGCATGTTGGCGGGCGGTCACGCGCTGCTCGAAGGCGTTCCCGGTTTGGGCAAGACGATGCTGGTGCGCACGCTCGCCGAAACTTTGTCGCTCACATTTTCGCGCGTGCAATTCACGCCCGATCTGATGCCCGCGGATATTCTGGGAACGACCGTCATCGACGAAACGGCGGCGGGCGGAAAAGCATTCGAGTTTCGCAGAGGGCCGGTGTTCGCGAATATTTTGCTGGCTGACGAAATCAATCGCGCGACGCCCAAGACGCAAAGCGCGCTGCTCGAAGCGATGCAAGAGCATCGCGTTTCGATCGGCAGAAAAACGTACGTGCTCGAAGAACCATTCACCGTTTTGGCGACGCAAAATCCGCTCGAAATGGAAGGCACGTATCCGCTCCCCGAAGCGCAGCTCGATCGATTCTTCTTCAAGCTGCACGTCCCATTTCCGGGTCGCGACGAGCTCCACGGAATTTTGGATCGCACGACCGGCGAAGGCATGGCGCCAGGACAGGCGGTGCTTCATCGCGACGATATTTTGTCGATGCAGAAGCTCGTGCGCCAAGTTCCGGTCGCGCGTCACGTGCAGGATTACGCAATTCGTCTCGTGCAGGCGACGCACCCGGACGGCCCCGACGCGCCGGATCTCGTGAAGCGTTTCGGTCGTTACGGTGCATCTCCGCGCGGCGCGCAGGCACTGCTTTTGGCCGCAAAAATAAGGGCTTTGTTCGAAGGTCGATTTGCGGCGGCTATCGACGACATTCGCGCTTCTGCGTTGCCCGCGCTTCGTCATCGCGTGCTCTTGAACTTCGAAGGCGAAGCCGAAGGCATCAAGACCGATCAGGTCATCAACGAAATTTTGAAGACGCTTCCGGAGACCAAAGCCGGTGTCGCTGAAAGCATCAGGCCTTCTGGTTCAAGCGGTAAGGACGTGAAGAAAGAGGCTGCGGTTGGGTCTGCTTGACGGTCTCAAATCGATCGCGGGCGCCGGTCCGCTTTCGTCGCGTCCGAAAAAATCTTCGTCCAAAGACGACGATCTCTTCGACGACGATTTTCAAAGGAAGCTCGACTATCTCGCGCTGATCTCACGCCGCGTTTTTTCGGGTCGTATGCGCGCAGAACGGCGCACGAAAAAAACTGGAAGCGGCGTCGAGTTCGCCGACCATCGCGAGTACCAGCCCGGCGACGATTTTCGCTACCTCGACTGGAATGTCTACCAGCGCTTCGGAAAGCTGCTGTTGCGGCTCTACGAAGAGGAAGAGGATTTGGCGATCTACTTCATCATCGACGCATCGGGATCGATGGCGTTCGGCGACGGCGCGAAATTGAAATACGCGAAGCGCGTTTGTGCGGCGCTCGCGTATGTCGGTCTCGCGAATTTGGATCGCGTCGCCATCGTTTCCACGAGCGACCGCGTGATGGAACGTATGCAAGAGACACGCGGCAAAGCCCGCATTTTCAAGGTGTTTCGCTTCTTGCGTGAGCTCGAGCCTGCAGGAACGACGGACCTCGGCGACGCCATGAAAACGTTCGTCGCACAACACAAACGCAAAGGGCTCGCAGTCGTCATCAGCGATCTCTACGATCCCGCCGGATTCGAGCGCGGTATCAACGTGCTTCGTTACAACAAGTTCGATCCGTTCGTCGTTCACGTCGCGGATCCGAGAGAAGAAAAACCGAAGCTCGCCGGTGACGTGCTGGTCTACGACTGCGAGACCGGCGAAGAACGCGAGGTCACCGTCACGGCGAAGATCCTCGAGAAATTTTCGCAGGCCTATCGCGATTACCTGCAAGAGGTCGAGCGCTTCTGCGCGACGCACCAGGTGCCGTACATTCGCGCGGACGTGAACACTGCGTTCGATGAGCTCATTTTGCGCGTGTTTCGTCGCGGCGGGTTCTTGCGATGATTTTTGCGGGGCTGCCGTTTGCGACGTTGGCGACGATCTTCGGGATCGCTGCCGCGGCAGTCATTGCATTCTACATCCTTAAATTGAGGCGCCGCGTTTTCGCGGTTCCGTTCTCTCCTTTGTGGCAGCGCATCTTGCGCGACAAAGAGGCGACATCGCTTTTCTCGAAGTTGAAGAGGTTGCTCTCGCTCCTTCTACAATTGGCGCTGCTTGCATTGCTCGTGCTCGCTCTCGGAGATCCGCGCGCGGCAGCAACCTTGATCAAAGGCCGTAATTTAGTGGTTTTGGTCGATGCGAGCGCGTCGATGCAAGCGACCGACGTTTCGTCGTCACGTCTCGAATCTGCAAAAGACGAGGTCAAAAAGATCATTCGCGGGCTCGGCGGATCGGATCGCATGCTCATCGCGCAGATGAGCGCGTCGGTCACGCCGCTCGGGCCAATGAGCGGCGACACCTCGGAGCTCGATCGCGAGATCGATGCGGTCAAAGCCACCGACACCCGGGCTGATTTTCCGCGCGCGTTGCGATTCGCCACCGACGCGTTGCGCGGCGCGGACAACGCCGAGATCGTGGTCGTGTCCGACGGCGCATTGGGCGCCCCGAGCGACGCACAAGGATCCGTTCACACCGGTGACGCGAAGCTGGTCTTCATTCCGATCGGCAAATCCAAGAAGAACGCGGGCATCACGCAATTTTCGGTCAGGCGCTATCCACTCGACAAATCTCGGTACGAGGTGATGCTCGAGGTCACCAACACCGGCGCCGAGGAAGAGGAGGTCGAGCTCTCGCTTCTCGGAGACGGCCAGCTCGTCGACCTCACGAAATTGCGTTTGAAGCCCGGCGAACGCTTGCCCCGCTTCTATCCGAATTTGTCGGGCGCGAGCCGCACACTCGAGGCGAAGATCAAACGCGTCGACGGATCGCACGACGATTTGCCGGCCGACGATCACGCATATGCGCTGCTACCCGAACGACGCCGCGCGAAGGTTTTGCTCGTCACGCCCGGCGACACTTATCTCGAAGCGGCGCTTTTGCTCGACGAATATCTCGACGTTACGCAGGTAAATGCGCTGCATTATTCGGACAAAACACCGAGCGGCGGAAATTACGACGTCGTCATTTTCGACGGTGCAACCCCCGAAGTAATGCCCCGCGCAAACGCGCTCTACATCGATCCGCGCGGCTCCGGCTCGCCCGTCAAAGTCGAAGAAGAAATTTCGCAGCCGGGCTTCGATCACATCGATCGCAAACATCCGGTGGTGCGCTTCACCGCGCTCGACGACGTGAACATCGCGCGCGGTCACAAGCTCGTTCCGCAAGCCGGAGACAAAGTGGTCGGCGCGAGCGACGCCGGTCCAATTTTGATCGCAGGACAACGCGCCGGTTTCAAATTCGTCGCGCTTGGATTCGACGTACGCGAAAGTGATCTCGCGCTCCGCGTCGCGTGGCCGCTCTTCTTGATGAACACCATCAACTGGTTCACCGACGAAGACGCCGGATACATTTCGAGCTTTAAAACCGGGGAAGTATGGCGCATTCCTGTCGCCGGCGA
>JBDTFL010000082.1:0-3365 GCA_039937955.1 Polyangiaceae bacterium
GAGCTGGACGCGTGTTTTGTCATCCAGATTTCCGGCGAGATACGTTTTGGTAAGCGGGTCGACGATGTCGGCGAGCACGGCTTGCACCTTCGCGTCGTCGCGTTTGCCCTGCGCCTCGGTGACCGCATCCTCGTAAAATTGCGAGAGGCGCGTGATCGCCGCAGCACGTTGCGCGGGATCGTCGAGACGCTTAACCCACGTCTTCGGATCATTTTCATCTGCACAGGCGACGAGCGATGTCGCGGACGCCACGAGCAGAGCGACCGGCACCACCATGACCACCCCGCGAACCATGCATGCTGCAAGCAACGACAGCTTCCTCATGAATGCACCTCTGCGCGTGAACCGACGCGGCCCGCAACCTATCGCGAATCGAGGGGTGGGCACAATGGCTCTAAGATCCTCGCGGTTATCCGATGATCATGGCCTCGCTCAGGAGCTTCCCCTCTTTGAATCGGCGCAAATTCCAGCGCTCGAACATGGGGAGGGGGGTTTGCTGAACGATGTATTGTGCAATTAATTTTCCGACGATGGGCGCCATCATGAAGCCGTGCCCCATGAAGCCACTCGCCTGAACGAAATGCTCCACACCATCGACGTCGCCGACGATGGGGTTGGCGTCCGGCGTGATGTCGTAACAGCCGGCCCATTGCCGCAGCACTTTGACCTTTCCCAAGATCGGGCACGCGCGCGTCAGGCTCTTCGCGTAAATCCCCAAGAATGCGTGCGAGCTGTCTTGGTTGATGCCGTCCGGCACACGTTCTTGTCCGACGCCGCCGACGATTTCGCCGCGCGTAGATTGGCTGAAATAGAGGCCATCCGTGAGATCGGCGACGAGGGGACCGAGCCAAGGCTTGAGCGGCTCGGTGCTGCAGATTTCGTGGCGATGCGGTTTGTTCGGCAGCTCGACGCCGAGCATTTTTGCGATTTCAGGTGACCACGCGCCAGCCGCGTTGACGACTCTATTGGTGTAGATGACATGTTTTTTAGAGCGTTTTTTAGCCGCTTTTTGCACATTTTCATTCGACTCAACGACGACGCCGGTGATGGTGCTGCCTTTCGTTTCGAAGCCGACGACGTCGGTGAAGGTCATGACGCGAACGCCGAGCTTCTGAGCGGCTTGCGCGAATCCCCAGACGAACGGCCACGGAAACACGACGCCGTCATCCGCGTTGAAGCTCGCCGCAGTGAGCCTTCCTGAATCAGAGGCGATGGCGAGCTCAGGGACGATCTTCTGCGCCTCTTTGGGCGTCAGCATTTTCGTCGCGAGGCCGCAGGTGTTCTGCACCTTCACGCTCTTCTCGAGCGAGCGCCGTTTCTCTTCGTCGCGCGCGAGAAATAAATATCCGCCTTGCCGGAACCAGACGTTGATCTTCATTTCATGCGCGAAATCTCGGCATATTTTGATGCTTTCTTGCATCAAGCGGATGTTCGCCTCGCTCGAGAATTGCGCGCGCACGCCGCCGCCGTTTCTGCCGCTCGCGCCGCCGCACAAATAACTTTTGTCGATGACGACGATGTCGGTGACGCCGAGCTTCGCCAAATTGTAGGCGATGGCGAGGCCCATGATGCCGGCGCCGATAACGACGATTTCAGCGCGCTCGGCCATCGGGCCACGACGTTATCAAAAAAAAGCGCCGCCGCCGCAAACGGGAGAGGCTTCGGCGGTAGCGCTGGCGAAAATTCTAGAGCGGGATTTTCACAGGCAAAGCCACTCGCACGCTTCCGAATCCCATTTGCAACCGGGCTGCGGTGCCGGACCAGACGGATCGCACACGACGCAGTTGGGCTGCGCGCAAGCAACGCCCGCGGGGACGCAGCGATCGACGCAGATGCCTTTGTCGTTCGCGAATTCGCAGGTTCGTTCGCCGGCTGGGCAACCGTCGTCGCCCGTCGATGTCGTCGGATGCTCGCCCGAGGAAGTGGTCGGACCTTCGTGCGTATCGCGATCGCTTCGATCACCGCGTCGGGGAATGGAGCGCGGCGAGCACGGCTGCGTGAAGATGACCGTTCGTCATGAGCATCCCCTGATCATTCGCCAAATCGTTCACGCGATAATCGATGACGTTGCCGAGCGCGTCGGTGACGTTGCCACCCGCGCCGCGCACGATCGCCTCCGGTGCGCACGCATCCCAGCGATAACCGGCGCGTCCGAGATGCGCGTAGATGTCCGCCTCACCGCACGCAACCTTGATCCCTTTGAGGCCCGCGCTTCCGACGCGCGTCTTTGCACGCAGCTGCAATCGCTCACCAGCTGCATCGAGCTCCGCGTTCGGACGTGATCGCGAAACCAGCATTTCTGCGGCGGTCGCATTTTGCGTGGAAGTTACATGTATTTTGTTGCGTGACCCGTCAGCCGCTACCTCGAACGAGCCCACTGCGGGCGCGCCGATGAAACGACGCTGCAATGCTGGACAGATCACGACGCCCAGGATCGCTTTGCCTTCTTCGGCCAAACCGATCATGACTGCGAATTGCCCATTTTTTTCGACGAAATCACGTGTGCCGTCGAGGGGGTCGACGAACCAAACCGCGCGTGCGTCGTTCCATTTCGCGTAGGCGGCCGGGTCACTTTCTTCGGCGACCACCGGCACGCCGGGAAAATGTTCTTCGAGCGCGGCGCAGATGATCGCGTTCGCTTCTTGATCGGCCGCGGTGACGGGGTCCGCTTCGCTTTTGAACTTCACGGCAAAATCGGTCGCGTAGACGTTCATGACCGCAACGGCCGCACGGTCGGCGATCGCGAGGACCACGTCGAGCGCGCTCGCGATTTCTGCGGGCGTCATCGACTAGACCAAAATTCCCGCGCGGATCAATTTGCGCGGCAACACCGCGAGGTCGGCATCTGGCAGATAAATCGGACCGCTTCCCGTTTCGCGAACGAGCTCCTCGAGCTGCAACGGATTCTTCGGACCGAGCACCGCGGACGAGACGAGCGTATTCGAGAGCGCGAAGCGAACCGCCGCACCACGCAACGTCTTCACGTCTTTGTTCACGAGATAGCGAATCGTCTCGAGCTGGTCGATGCGTCGCTCGAGGTCGTCTTTCGTCCAGCGGTCGTTGCGATGATCACCGTCGTCGAAGACGCGTTCCTTCGTCCAGATATCGGAAAAAAGGCCGTATCCGAGCACCGAGCGCGCCAGCACGCCGACGCCGTTCACCATGATTTCACCGGCGATGCGATTCAGGTCGATCGAGTGAAAAATGTTGTACGCGAGCTCGATCACCGATGCGCCTTGCCCGATCGCCGCGAACGCGACCTCGGCATCCCCTGAAGCGACGCCCCAGTGCGCGATGCGCCCTTCGGTCTTCAGTGTTTCGAGAACCGCCGGAGCCTCACCCGATTCGAGGCACGTGATGCTCGG
>JBDTFL010000083.1:0-5071 GCA_039937955.1 Polyangiaceae bacterium
AAATACATCCAACAGTGAGCCCATCCTCGCCGAACTTAACACAGCCTTTATGCTGCAGACGCGCGAAGGTCGTTTAGACTGATCGCCTCATGGCTCGAGCGATCAATTTCAACGCAGGCCCCGCAACATTGCCGCTCCCCGCGCTGGAGCTCGCGCAAGCCGAGCTCTTGGATTTCGCTGGAAGCGGCATGAGCGTGATGGAGCACAGTCATCGCGGCAAGGAATACGAAGCGGTTCACGAAGAGGCGATCGCGCTCTTGCGCGAGCTGGCGGGCATCGGTAACGCGCACGAGGTTTTGTTTCTGCAGGGCGGTGCATCGCAGCACTTCGCGCAAATCCCGATGAACTTCATGCAAGCGGGTGGCTCGGCCGACGTGGTCATCAACGGCGCGTGGGGTGAAAAAGCGCTGAGCGAGGGCGAGGCCGGCGCGAAATTGGTCGGCGGCAAATTGCGCGTAGCGGCAAATACCGGCAAAAAAGACGGGAAAAATACGCTTTATCATCGCGTGCCACGTGCCGACGAAATTCAGATCGATCCGAAAGCGAGCTACATCCACTTCACGAGCAACGAGACGATCCACGGGGTTCAGTTCAAAGAAATTCCCGACACCGGAAACGTTCCGCTCGTCTGCGACATGTCGAGCGACTTCATGTGGCGCAAGATGGATCTCTCACGCTTCTCGATGGTCTACGCGGGCGCCCAGAAAAATCTCGGACCCAGTGGCGTCGTCATCGGCATCGTGCGCAAAGATTTTCTAGAGAAGACGCGCAAAGAAATTCCGAAAATCTTCCAATACAAAACCGCGGCGGAGAACAACTCGCTCTACAACACGCCGCCCACGTTCGCGATCTACCTCGTGCGCAACGTGCTCGCCTGGCTCAAAGGCTCGGGCGGTCTCACGCGCATCGAAGCGGACAACCGCAAAAAAGCGCAGATGATCTACAGCGTGATCGACGAGCACGCGGAAATCTTCCGATCGCAAATCGAGCCGGAAAGCCGGTCGACGATGAACATCGTCTTCACGCTGCCAACTCAAGAGCTCGAGGACAAATTTCTACAAGGCGCGAAGGCGGAGCACATGATCGGGCTCAAAGGCCATCGCTCAGTTGGCGGAATTCGCGTGTCGCTCTACAACGCGGTGAGCGTCGAATGGACAAAGACGCTAGCGACATTCATGGAGTCGTTCGCCGCGCGGAATTGGTGATTTTTCAGAACAAGAGGGTGCCCCCACCCCTCGCGTCCTGGGACAGGCTCTGATCTGTCGCGGACAGATGGAGCTCCAGAGCGGCCCATTCGTGAGCCGGCTCGCGGTCGTCCGCGTGCCCCGCTAGAAAAAGGGCGGAGCGTCGAAATTAGTTGGCTAGCCAACTAATTTTTGATTTGGAGCGGGGAAACACGTGACTACGTACAAGCCGTCGCGACGCGCGAGAAACGACGGTCGATCGACGCGGCTCGTTTTTCGGAGACTCGATTCCCGAGCCAGCAACACGACGTCACCTCCCCAACAAGACAGTTGCTGAGGGAGCGGAGGCCGCAGGCCGAGCACCCGATTTGGGGGAGGTCGACGGCGCGCAGGTTGCGCAGCAACCGAGCACCGGCGGGTGCGGGGCACCCAATCTTCGAACTTTGGGTTTTTACTTCTTCTTTTTTGCGTACGCGCCGAATGCGGCTTCGAGCGCGTCGGAGAGCGAGCTGTCGACGCCTTCGCCGCGTGCCCACTGATCGGCCTTCACGAGGTTCGTCTGAGCCGTCGTTGCGAGCTTGACGCGGCGACCGCGCGGCAACGTTGCGAACGCGAGCTGGTTTTCCGAGGGGAGATTCTTTTTTGCAGGCTGCAGGTATCCACGCATGATGCGCGCGATATAGCTCATTTTCCGCCCGATCCGAGCGAAATCGATATTCCGCAGTTGGTGACCGGAGCGAAGGTGGCCCGGCGAGCCCCGGGATTTGTCGAGTCGAATTGCACGGAACCAGCCAATTTCACGTCGCCCGTGACGGTCCCTTGAGCGCCGGTCATGGAGGCCACGGCGGCGCCCAAAGCGGACCCGCCGAGTAGCGATTGGAGGGGATTTTGTGCACCGAATTTGGAGCAGGGGACGGCTTGGCTCGCAAACGAAAGGTCGAGAACGATGCCGCCTTCGGGTCGGCTGATGGTGCCGATGATGGGTCCGTGGAACGGATCGATTTGGAGTGAGGAATCGTGGACGGGCACCGCCTGATCGGGATTGCCGGACCACGCGACGTCGATGGTGACCGGAGCAGGCGCGGGCAGACCTGGAAGCGCGATGGGGTCGGTGACCAGATCGAACGATCCATTTCCTTGCAAGCGCGAGGCGCTCGGCGGGCGCTCGATGTGGTCGACGATGTGGAGATGAATCTTCGGATCACCCGCGATGTTGATGCCAAAAAGATCGAGCGGAATGCCGAGCTTCGAGAGCGGGCGTTGGTCGACTAAGAGCTCGTAGGTGCGAGGGCCCGGAACGCCGACGTTGCTGATGGTGAGATTTTCGGAGGCGTGATCGGCGGGATCGGCGAACAGCTGCAATGTCTCTTCGCCGTTCAAATGCGTGAGCTCCGCAGAAAATGGCCCGATGGTGCGTCCTGCGTAGGCCACTGAAATGTCGGTCGTCCAAGCGAAGGTTTCACGAAACGTGGGGCCGAGCGCGAGATCGCCGTCCACGTTCGCGAACTCCACCGATGCGTCGCCGAATGCGTGCGTCCACAAAATATGTGCAGACCGCACACGAAGTGTCGTGGGACCCGCGCTTTGTTTTTGAATCAAATTGTCGACGGCCGCCGCGTTGGGTGGCGTGATGGGGCCGTCGGCGGTGACTTGCATTCCGGTTGCGATGGCGGTCGTGCCGCTCCAACCCACGGCGATCTCGTCGATGTGGATTTTGGCGTTGGGGATTTGGACTGTGGTGGCGGTGAGGCCTTCGAAGTGCGCGCCGTCGACGGTGATACGCGTGCGCTCGATGCCGAGCGTGATGCCGTGCTCGGCGGCCTCGTTGATGGCGCGATGTTGGAGATACGCCGGAACCGCGATGAATGCGGCACATCCGAGCGCGACGAATCCCAGCGAAACGATGACGACCGCTTTACGCATGACGAGCTAGACGACTAGCCCGTCCCCATCAACCAGTCCAGGTGGTGCCGATGCGACGACGCAGGCCGACCGCCTCCGACGTGAGCGCGTAACGGCAAACGTCGCCGGCGAAGGGATGGTCCAAATACGCGGACAGAGCCGGAACGCCAGGTCGCTCGGTCGCGTGGAAAAGATGCGGATCCATCGTGCGTACCTCGTCGAGCACCGCGAGCACGTCGCCCGTGAGAAGCATCGCCGCGCGGAGCTCCGCACGTGCCAGCGCGCTGATGAAGGTGTCCACCGGAATGGGCCGGCCTTGCGGAGCGGCGACGTGCGGCGCGAGCTCGTCGAGCAGCTTCTTTTGTTTGCGCGACAAATTTCGCGCGACGCTCGGCTCGTATTGCGCGACGAGCTTCGACGACAAGACGTCGACGTCGTCGGCTCCGTAACCGTGAACCGCTTGGCGTGCGCACGCGATCAAAAATGCTTCGATGTGCGGCGGCGGCAACTCTTCGAGCCACGGCACGCCGAACGCGATGCGCGCGAGAGCACGTGCGAGATTCGACAGCTGCTGCGGCTCCGGAAGATCGGTGAGCGAGCGCGGACAGACGATCCACAAAGTGTCGAGCGCTAGAACACGCGTGCGCGTGACCGACGGCGTAATAACGAGATCGATGTCGGCGAGGCCGAGCGTTTTCGCGAGACGATCCAAAAGCGCGCGCGTCGGGTGATTGGTGCGCGGCGAGATGCGATCGCGTGCAGAGATTCCGATCTCCGTAAGATCAGCGCGCAGGATTTTCGACTCCATACCGGCCATTGCTGCGGCGACTTCCAAAAGGACGTGACGACCTTCGGGCGGAAGCACGTGGGTGACGAGGGTCGGACGATCGAGCTGGGCATGATGTTGCTCGGCCGGCGGAAGACGACGCGCGCGCAGCCACGTGAGACGGCCTTCGTCGAGATCACCTGCGACGGCTCGAAGCTCACTCGTGACGAGCGCTTCTTCCGTTCTGCGTTCGGCGGAAAGCGATTGCTCGAGCATGGCAAGCGCCGCCGCCGGTTCTTTGATCAGCACGATCGGAGCTGATTTTCCCGGCTCTCCCGTGTCGATCGAGGTCGCGGTTTGCGGCGCGAGCATGCCGATCAAAACGCGTGACGCTTCGTCGTGGGCGCTCGCTCGCGTGAACGCTTTGGCGAGCTCGAGACGAACTTCGTGCATGTCCGGATCGAGCTGCACGGCTTGTTGCAAATGCGTGATGCCGTCACGCACGCGACCGAGAGATTCGATTTCGATCTGGCCGAGCGCCGCATACCAACGTGCGTCGACGCGACCGAGCTGCTGACCGCGACCGATGACTTGTGCGAGTGCGCGCGCATGACCAACGTGATCGCGGGTCCACGGATCGCTTGCGACCGCCGGTGGCGTACGGAAACAAGATGCGAGACGAGCGAACGCCGTGACGCTGGCCGGATTTTGCGCCGTAGCTTCTATGAGCGCGGCTTGAACGGCCGCCTTGTCCCCGAGCTTGTTGCGAATGTCGGCGAGCTGCAAAAGAAGATCGCACCGCTGCGCTGGATCGCGCTCCACATTGGTGAGTCGTTCGAGGAGGGTGGCGACCTCTTCGCGCTCTTCGCGACCGAGGTCTTCCATCGACGAATTGCGGACGCTGGTGATGTGGCGCAACAGCGCCTTGAGCGCGCGCGCGTTGATCGCGTCGATGTCGAGCGCTTTGCGAATCGCGTCCTCCGCGTCGTTGGGACGAGTGAGCACGTGCTCGTAAATGCTGGCGAGCGCGAAGAGCGCAGTAAGGCGTGGTGCCGCGTCGCCACCGCTGTTCACGACCGATTCGAGGGTGTCGACGGCCTCGGGCCACGAGCGTTGTGCGATGCACAGCTCGGCGAGCGTGAGTAGCGAAGGGGCGTGCGTGGGCGCAACTTCGCGCACGCGACGCATGGCCTCGATGCCGAGCGGCAAGTCGTTCAAT
>JBDTFL010000084.1:0-4404 GCA_039937955.1 Polyangiaceae bacterium
TTTGTCGACGATGGCAAGGCTCGCGTTCAGGCGTTTCGAAAATGCGCGCGCTCGTTCAACGCCGCCCGCGTCAGGCGAAACGAAGACCGCCGACGAATCGAAATGCTTCTTCAAATAGTCCTCGAGCATCACCGGCATTGCGTAGAGGTGATCGAACGGGATGTTGAAAAAGCCTTGAATTTGCCCGGCGTGGAGATCGACCGAGAGCACACGCGTGACGCCTGCCGCTTGCAAAAGATCGGCGACCAGCTTCGACGTGATCGGCGTGCGCGGCCAGACTTTGCGATCTTGGCGACCGTAGCCGTAGTACGGAATCACCGCCGTGATCGAACCGGCGGACGCACGACGAAGCGCGTCGACCATGATGAGCAGCTCCATCACGTTGTCGTTCACGGGGCTGCACGTCGGTTGAATGACGAAAGCGTCGACGCCGCGTACGTTCTCGTTGATCTCGACGAACGACTCACCGTCGCTGAAGCGCGTGATCGTGCATTTCGAGAGCGGAGTTTCGAGGTAGCTGGCGATCGACTGCGCGAGCTCCGGGTTCGCTTTTCCGGAGAAAATACACACTTTTTTGAACAAGCCAGCCTCCGAGGTGCGCGCGGATTAGCTCGCGGGAAGTGGGCTGTCAACGCGCAGCGTCGCGCTTTCTGAAACGAGCTTGCCGGACTCGAGCCGAATCACACTTCCGCCGAGCCGACGCGCATCTTCGCGGTCATGCGTGACGACCAATGTCGGAATGGAGAGCTGTCGCGCGCAAGCTGCGACCTCCGCGGCGAGCGCATCACGGAGTGGTGTGTCGAGCGCAGAGAACGGCTCGTCCAAAAGCAGCACGCGCGGATCACGCGCCATCGCACGCGCGAGAGCAACGCGTTGGGATTCGCCGCCCGACAATTTCAAGGGGCGTCGCGCTGCGAGGTCACCTACGCGAAAACGATCGAGGAGCTCCGCCGCACGTTTTTTTTGGTCGGCTTCGGAGATGTTTTTTGCAAATCCGTAGCGAACATTGTCGAGCACGGTGAGATGCGGAAACAGTGCGGGCAATTGAAACACCACACCGACGCGACGCGATTCTGGAGCCAAATTCACGCTCGATCGTGAATCGAACCAGATCTCGCTACCCACGCGGATCGTTCCGCGCGACGGCGACGCGAGCCCGGCGATCGCATCGAGCAGCGTCGACTTCCCTGCCCCCGAACGACCCACCAAAACGGTGACTCCCGGGGCGACCGAAAGCTTCGCTTCGAGACGAACGTCGCCTCGTGCAATCGCGAAATCGAAATCGAGCGACGCGCTTGGTCTATCCAGAGGCGCTACTGAAGCATCGCGCGGCATTCGCTGATCGGTCCGCGCTTGCCTTCTTTGATGCACGAGTTGAAGCAACGTTTTGCGTCGGCGTTCTTTCCGACTTGCTGATACGCGGCGCCGAGAACGAGCCACGCTTCGCCGTCCGTCGGGTCGAGCGCGACTGAACGCTCGCCAGCCTCGATCGCGCCTTTGGCGTTTCCGCGTTCGAGCGCTTGTGAGGACGCCTTCTTCTCTTGAGCAGCAGTTTTGTCCGAGGCCGGAGCTGCTGCCGCTGGAGTTGCTTGAACAGGCGCCGCCGCGGCGGTCTGCGCGGCAGATGGCGCGCTAGGCTGTACGGCCGCAACCGGATCTGCCGGTTTTTGTGCGGGATCAGCGGCTGGAGCTGCTTGAACGGCGTCGGTGGCAGGAGCAGCCGGTGCTGCGGGAGCTGGATTGTCGAGCGCCGCGACCGCTTGATCAGCAGCGGCTTGGCTCTCTTCTGCTGGTGCCTGCGTTGCTCCAACTTGCGCGGCGTTCGGATCGCGAGGCGCGATGTCGTGCGGCGCCGTGTCGACGACTGCGGCCATGGCGGTGTGGATGATCGGCGGCGGCGGACCGAACTCCTGCTTGCCGCGCAACGCAACGCGACCCACGCCAATCACGAGAAGTGCCGCAGAAACCCCGACCGTCCATTTCACGTAACGCGTGAGATGTGTACGCCGAGCTTGCGCAGCTGCGGTTCTTTTTTGTGCGGTTCGTGGGTCGACCTGATGATCGACCTCGTCGTGAGGATTGGGATGGGCATGCGCGGCTTCTACTGCGGCGCGACGCACGAAAAAGGAGTCTTCCAGCTCGTTGACGTCGCCGGATGCGCTGCTGTCGGCGAACGCCGGAGACGTGACCGGCGGAATACTGACCTCGTCCAATGCCGGATCGCTCGGCTCAGCATCGCGGAGCTCGGCACCACGGGGCGGCGGCAGAATTCCTGCGGCGCGACGACGACGCTCCGACTCCGGAGCGCGGGTCTGCTCACCAGACGTGGCCTCGGGGATCGACGAGTCATGCACGTCATGAAGCGGGTCGCTCGTTGCGAGCGCCTGTCCCGCAGACGAGCTCTGCGAAAGACCAGGCTGACCCAGCGACGGTCCCGACCTGCTCTTCTTATTTTTGGGTGATCCGCTACGCGACCGCTTTGATTTCTTCGCCATTTGGTTTTGCGAGACGTAAATGAGAGGCGTGATTCAGATGGGGTTGTGCAGCTGTAGAAAGCAATGGCCGTGCAAGCCAAAATTCGTGACGTCATCTAAGCGCGTTTCCACGTTCGCTGCTCGGCAATCTTCCGGGCGTTTTTGGCCGATATCGGGCCCCTGCAACATGCCGTAAAACTCTCTCCGAGCACCTGAGCTCTAGCAGCGCCGCGCGACGATCGTCAGCAGACGCACGGACGCGAAAGTCGCGCTTTCACGATAACTTGAGCCACCTTGACACATGGACAGGCCACGCGCTTCAAAAAATAAAGAAGTACACATTCACAGAGTTGCCGGAGCTCGCTCAGGCGGCTCGTCCACACCCATCGAGCTTCGGGCGACCGCCATAACCGAAGTGAAACGGGGGCATCCGTGGGTGTGGAAAAGCTCCATCGCGTCCGCGTCGCTCGCAAGGTTCGAGGCGCTCGCGGCGGGCGCTGACGTCGAGCTCGTGGGGCCGGACGGCAGCGTCGTCGGCGGCGCGGTCGCTGACCCGCTTTCGCCGATTGCCGCGCGCGTTTGGAGCGCCGACGGCTCGCCGGTGGACGACGTGCTCATCCGCGATCGCGTTGCGCGTGCCATCGCCCTGCGGAGAGACCTCACCAAGACCGACACCACCGCCTATCGCCTTGTGCACGGCGAAGGTGATCGCGCGCCGGGCATCGTCGTCGATCGTTATGGACCCGTCGCGGTTTTGAGGCTCGACGGCGACGCCGCACGTGCCCGACGCGACCAAATCGCGCGCGCGATTTCTCCGCTGCTTCGCGAAATCGGAGTCGTCACGCTGCTCGCACGCGATCGCCAAGAAGATCCCGTCGTGATTTTCGGCGAGCTTCCGCGCGAGCCGGTGGTGGTTCGCGAGCATGGAGCTCCGTTCGTCGCGGACGTCGTTCGCGGGCAAAAAACCGGAGCATTTCTCGATCAACGCGAAAATCGTCGGCGCGTCGGAGCCATGGCGCGCGACAAAACGGTACTCAATTTATTTTCGTACGCCGGAGGATTTTCACTTCATGCCGCGCTCGGCGGCGCCACGCGCGTGACCAGCGTCGACAGCGCGTCGGCCGCACACGCAACCGCACAATCCAGCTTTCGCGCGGCGGGTGTCGATCCGAAACAGCACGATTTCATCACCGCCGATGCCTTCGCATTTCTCGTCGAAGCCAAGAAAAAAAATAAAACTTGGGACATCGTCGTGAGCGATCCGCCAAGCTTCGCGCACAACGAAAAATCGATGGTTCGCGCGTTGAGCGGCTACCGCACGTTGCATCGCGCGTGTGCTGCGGTCCTCGCCCCCGGCGGAATTTTTTGTGCAGCCTCGTGCTCGAGTCACGTCGACGCGAAGACCTTCGTCAGCACACTCGACGACGCCGCGCTCGATCGTCACGACCTGCGCTTGATCGCGTTGCATGGCCCGCCGGAAGATCACCCCACCATCGCCGCATTTCCCGAAGGTCACTATTTGAAGTTCGCAGTTCTCACGTGATGGCCTCTATCAAAGACAAAAACGAAATCTTCGACATCGACAACGGCGCAGGCTGGTCGATCTCTCTCAAACGTGTCGCTGCACGCGGCGTTCCGCGCGTCGCCGGACCCGCGCTCATCGTTCCCGGTTACGGAATGAACTCGTTCATCTTCGGATTCCATCCGCGCGGGCTTTCGCTCGAGGACTACCTCGCGAGCCGCGGAATCGAAACGTGGAGCGTCGACCTTCGGGGCATGGGGAGAGCCAAAAACAAGGGTGGCGACAAAGATTTCGGGCTTGCTGATTTCGTCGACGACGTGAAGGTCGCTGTCGACACGGTGATCGAAAAATCCGAAATCGAAAAACCGAAAGTCGATCTCATCGGCTGCAGCCTCGGCGCAACGCTCG